>JALZGN010000153.1 GCA_030861005.1 Actinomycetota bacterium | reverse complement strand
GTCTTGAAAACCGCTAGGCGTGGCGACACGTCTCGTGGGTTCGAATCCCACCCCCGCCGTAGACGCCACGCGGCTTGTGCGGCTTGAGAACGGCGTCGCGCCGCTTCGCTCAGAGGAGAATTCGAAGCGCCGTGTTGTGCGGACACCCGGCGCGCGCGAGCGTGAGCGCAAGGTGGAGGTCGATGTCGCGCCGTGCCGCGATCGTCAGAGCGGCGGAGCGGCAGTACCCAACACGTTCCAGCCACTCGCGCCGCCAGCTCAACACCCGCTCGTGCTCAGTCTGACGACCGCCGTCGATCTCAGCGACCTTTGGTTCCATGCTTGTAGTGATCCGCGCGCGGGGTCTCCGCGACACCGCAATTGCGGTGGGCTCGACCTGCTCGTTCGGACGGGTGAGGCGGAACCGGCCCCCTTTCCCTCGCTGACGGTCGTCGACGGCTGGTCGTAAAGCGTGGAGCGCGGCGCCCGGGTGGCTTCGAGATAGCGTTGTTCAGGAGCCGAAGCGCGTCGTGCCTGCCCGCCGCCCGTGGGGATAACGAAGCGGGACCCGTGCCGAAGTCACACCGCGCTGGGAGGGTGCTGAGCTGTCACCGTCGAACCGCCTCGTAGGGACCTGGAGACTCATCTCGTGGGAGAACACAACGCTCGAGGGCGAGGTCACCCACCCCTTCGGCGAGGACGCGTCGGGCTATATCGCCTACACCGAAGACGGATACGTGTTCGTAGCGATCATGCGTCCCAGGCGGAGGCCGTTCGCGGCCGGAGATCTTTTGAGCGGGAGCACGGAGGAAAAGGCGCGAGCCGCGGAGACGTATGTCTCGTACTGCGGTCGCTATGAGGTCCACGGGGAAACGGTCGTCCACCACGTGTTGCTGAGCCTGTTTCCGAACTGGGAGGGCGTCGCCCAGGAGCGTCTCGTGACAATCGATCGAGACACGCTCACGTTGAGCACACGTCCAATGCTTCTGGCAGGGAGGGAGCAGACGGCGCATCTGCGGTGGGAGCGCGTCCGAGCGGCGCACCCAACCTAGCCGCTTGCCAGGCGGCGATTACGATCCGCGGATGCCCGCGCCGGTCCGAGTCGGAACTTGCTCGTGGGCGGACGAATCGCTCGTCAAGCACTGGTACCCGCGGTCCGCCCGATCGAGTGAGGAGCGCCTTCGCTACTACGCCGCGCGATTCGACACCGTCGAGCTCGACGCGTCGTTCTACCGCCTCCCCGAAGAGGAGATGGTGGCCAAGTGGGTCGAGCGGACACCGCCGGAGTTCGTCTTCCACGTGAAGGCATTCGCGCTCATGACGCGCCACCCGGTGAAGCTCGAGCAGCTGCCGCCCGAGCTCCGTGAAGGGGCGGTGCCCGACGAGCGCGGCCGTGTGGAGCGTCCTTCGCGCGAGCTTCGGTCCGAGGTCTTCGCCCGCTTCCACTCAGCTCTCACACCCTTTCGCGACGCGGGGAAGCTCGGCGGGATCTTGCTCCAGTTCCCGTCGTACGTCGTCTCGAAGCCGGCGTCGTTCGAGTACCTCGAGTGGGCGAAGGAGGAGCTCCGCGGGGATGAGATGCTCGTCGAGTTCCGCCACCGAAGCTGGCTCGACGACGAGAACCGTGAGCGGACGCTCGCGTTCCTCGAGGAGCTGGGGGCGACGCATGTGATCGTCGACGCGCCGAAGACGGACGCCCGGAACCTCGTCCCGACTGTGCTCGCGCTGACGAGCCCGACCCTCTACGTCCGCTTCCACGGCCGGAACTCCTCCACGTGGAACGTCCGCGGGCGCTCCGCGGCCGAGCGCTTCGACTACCTCTACGAGGAGGAGGAGCTTCGCGAGTGGGTCGGGTCGGTCCGCCAGCTCGCCAAGGAGGCGCGCCAGGCGTATGCGATGTTCAACAACAACGGCCGCTCGCCGGCTCCGCCCGGGCTCGGCGAGCGCGAGTGGATCGCGCAAGCGCCGGTCAACGCGGCGGCGTTCAAGGAACTCCTCCAGCACGACGGCGTTCCCGTCGAGTGAGCGTCGATCTCCTGACGCACCGCGCTCGGCCGCCTGCCGGCGAGGCGGCGGGCGCGCTCGTCGTCATGCACGGGCGCGGGGCCGACGAGCACGACCTCGAGGCGCTCGCGCACGCGCTGGATCCCGAGCGGCGGCTCGCCGTCTTCCTCCCACGCGGGCCTCTGTCGCTTCCGCCGGGTGGCGCCCACTGGTACGTCCTCCGCCAGGTCGGCGCTCCCGACCCACCCACGTTCACCGCCACCTTCGACCGGCTTTCGCGGTGGGTCGACGCCGCCGTCGAAAGCGCTGGCGTCACCTCGGACCGGCTCGTCGTCGCCGGATTCTCGCAGGGCGCGGTGATGGCGTACTCGCTCGGCCTCGCAGCCGCCCGTCCGCGCCCGGCGGCGATCCTCGCGTTCAGCGGGTTCATCCCGACCGTGCCGGGCTTCGACCTCGACCTCGCGTCGCGGGTGGGGATGCCGGTCTCGATCACCCACGGGACGCTCGACACCATGATCGGGGTCGAGTTCGGCCGAGCGGCGCGCGAGCGGCTCGCCGCGGCAGGCCTCGACGTCCGCTACTACGAGGAGTCCGCGGGCCACGGGATCACGCCGCGAGCGTTCGAGCAGGCGAAGGACCTGCTCGAGCGCGCGCTCGCCTGACGCGCGGTTACGTCTCGTCCTTCTTCGGCTCGTCCCGGAGCGGGAGGAACGGCTCCTCGTCTTTCGGATGGCCGGCCTCGATCTGGCGCCCGCGCTCGAGCTCGGCGTTGAACTCGGCGCCGAGCAGGACGGCGATGTTCGAGATCCAGAGCCAGACGAGGAAGACGATGACGGCGGCGACGCTTCCGTAGGTCTTGTTGTAGGAGCCGAACGTCGCGACGTAGAAGGCGAACGCCGCCGAGGCGACGATCCAGAGGAGGACGGCGAGGACTCCGCCAGGGCTGATCCACCGAAACCCAGGCTGGCGGACGTTCGGCGCCGCCCAGTAGAGGATCGCGAACATGAGGCTCACGATCAGGAGCAAAACGGGCCACTTCGCGATGTCCCAGATCGTTACCGCCGTCGAGCCGAGACCGATGAGATCGCCCGCGCGCTCGGCGAGCGGGCCGGTGACGACGACCGCAACGGCGCTCACCGCGAGCAGGACGAGCATGACGAGCGTGACGCCGAGCCGGATCGGGATCGTCTTCCAAAACGGCCTTCCTTCCTCGACGTCCCAGATCGCGTTCGCGGCGCGCATGAAAGCCGCGATGTAGCCGGAAGCGGACCAGAGCGCGACGACGAGACCGACGACGAAGGCGAAGCCGGCGGCGCCCTGGCTCTTCTCGAGGTTCCGGATCGCGCTCGTCACGATGTCCTTCGCGGCGCCCGGCGTGAACGTGCCGATGTTCTCGAGAAGCGGGTCGGTCGCCGACTGCCCGACGAGGCCGAGGATCGAAACGAGGGCGAGGAGCGCCGGGAAGATCGAGAGGACGCCGTAGTAGGTGAGCGCGGCGGCCCAATCGGTCAGGTTGTCCGCCCGAAACTCGGCCACCGTCCGCTTGAGAACCGCGATCCACGAGCCGCCGGAGAGTTCGGTCGGCTGATCCGCCGCGTCGCGAGGGCGCGCCGCCGTCTTCGTCTCCCCCGTCCCCGCTCGCCCCTCGGTCTCGGCCATCGCTTACCTGGCCTTCCCCGGGCGAAGAGCGGTAAACGGCCGTCGGGTTAGGACCTCGCTGCCTGGCCCGCGCCCGGCTCCTCGACCCCCGTCTCGGGCGGTCCGACGGGGACGGGGCGCAGCGGACGCAGGTAGAGCACCTCGTAGAGGAGTGCGGCCGCGGCGCCGCCTGCGAGCGGACCGAGGTACCAAACCCACGCATCGGCCCACTCGCCCTCGACGAGCTCGGGACCGAGAGCGCGTGCGGGGTTCATCGCGGCGCCGGTCAGCGGACCGCCCATCAGGATGTCAAGCGTGATCGTGAGCCCAATCGCGAGGCCGGCGATCGAGGCGAAGGTCCCGCGGGCGTCCGCCGCCGTCGCGAAGATGACCCAGACGAGGAAGAACGTGAGGACGGCCTCGATCACGAGGCCCGCGCCCGCGCCGACGCCGTTTCCGAGCGCCGGAACACCGAGCTTGCTCGGATCGGTCAGCTCGTCGGGGAGGACGAGCGTTAGGAGAAGGGCGCCAAGCACGCCGCCGAGGGCTTGGGCGGCCCAATAGACGAGCGCGAGGCTCGGCGCGATCCGCCGCGTGACGAGAAAGCCGAACGTGACAGCAGGATTGAAGTGGCCGCCGGAGATGTGGCCGACCGCGGACGCCATGACGGCGATGACGAGCCCGTGCGCGAAGGCGATGCCGACGAGCCCGTCCGCGACGGCGATTGACCCCGCCCCGACGAAGACGAGGGCGAACGCTCCGACGAACTCTGCGACCCCCCGCTGCGGCCACTCTCGCTCCACGGCGACCAGCCTATGGCGGGGTCCGGACGGCGACGCCGTCTCGCAACGCACCGGTTGGATGACTTGAGTAGACTCGCGCCCGCGCGATGGCATCGAGGGACGTCTCCGTGCTCGGCGGCGGCGAGGACTCCACCCCGGCCCGCGACGAGAGGGCTGACCGAGTGGAGGCGCAGCCGACCGCGTCTGCCTACGAGAGCCTCGGCGGGCACGTCGCGGGCGTCCTCCGCGCCGCCGAGGAGGCGGCCGAGGGGACGCGACGACGGGCCGAGGAGGAGGCGGACGAGCTCTTGACGGCCGCTCGCCGGAAACGAGACGAAGCCGACGACTACGCAGCCGATGTCCGCGCCGCCGTCGACGCGTACGCGAGTCAGCAGCGAAAACAGGCCGAGGAGGAAGCGAGCCAAACACTCGCGGCAGCGCAGGCGGAAGCCCGCGCCGTCCGCGAGACGGCGGACGCGATGGCCGCGCGCCTCGAGGAGGAATCACGCCAGCGCCGTGACGAGACGCTCGAGGAGACGCGCGCCCTCGAGGAGCGGCGTCGGCGAGCGCTCGAGCACCTGCGCGACGTCGGCGCCCAGATCGACGACATCCTGCACGGCGTCCCGGCGCCCGAGGCCGACGCCGAGCGCTCGCTCGCGGACGCGCTCTCCCTCAAGCGTCGCCGCTGACGAGCCTCGGCGACGCGCTTCGAGTCGTCATGCGGGCGTTCCCTTCGGGCCTCGCCGTCGTGTCCGTCGACGTCGAGGGGGAGCGCGTCGGGCTGACGATCGGCTCCCTCATCTCCCTCTCGCTCGACCCACCGCTCGTCGGCATCGCCGTCAGCCGGCAGGCGGCGCTCCACGAGCTCCTCCGCGCCGCGGGCCGGTTCGGGCTCTCGCTCCTCGCCGCCGACCAGGCGAACCTGGCGCAACACTTCGCACGCGGCGTGCCGCCGATCGCGATGTGGCGAGGGATCGGCTGGCGGCGCGGCACGACGGGCGCCCCGCTCCTTGACGACGCGCTCGGGTGGATCGAGTGCCACGTCGTAGGGGAGCACGCGACCGGCGACCACACGTTCTTCGTGGGCGAGGTCGTCGCCAGCGAGCGCGGCCGGCCGACGCCGGCCCTCGTCTACGTCGACCAGCGGTACGGAGCGTCCACGTGACGCGCGTGGACGCGGTCGTTTTCGACCTGGACGGCGTGATCCTCGACTCGGAGCACGTCTGGAACCAGGCCCGCGAGCGCCTGGCGCACGAACGTGGCGGGCGCTGGCACGAGGGCGCCCAGCGCGACATGATGGGCATGAGCTCGCTCGAGTGGTCGCGCTACATGCACGACGTGATCGGGCTCCGCGAGTCGTCCGAGGAGATCTCGACGGAGGTCGTCCGCCGACTCGAGGCGATCTACCGCGACGAGCTTCCCCTCGTCGAAGGCGCGGTGGACGCCGTCCGTCGGCTGGGGAAGCGCTGGCCGCTCGGACTCGCCTCGTCTTCCAACCGCGAGCTCATCGACCTGGTGCTCGACCTCGCCGATCTCGCGGCCGCGTTCCAGACAACCGTCTCCTCGGAGGAGGTGGCGCGCGGAAAGCCGGCACCCGACGTCTATCTGGAGGCCGCGCGCCGCCTCGCGGTCGAGCCCGCCCGGTGCGCCGCGGTCGAAGACTCGCAGAACGGCATCGGAAGCGCGAAGGCGGCCGGGATGCGCGTCGTCGCCGTCCCGAACCCGCGCTACCCGCCCGACACCGCCGCGCTCGCGGCGGCGGACGCCGTGATCGACCGGCTGGACGAGCTCGTACCTTCGGTCGTCGACCCGACCTAGGCGCGCGAAGCCGTACGGTCGGGAAGCATGGCCGCCGCGCCCCTAGCCTGGGTGCCCGAGGAGGACGCACGCGTTGTGTCCCCCGAGGCCCATGGCGTTCGAGAGCGCGAGACGGACGTCGGCCTCTCGGGCCTCGTTCGGGACGTAGTCGAGGTCGCACTCCGGGTCGGGCTCGTCGTAGTTGATCGTCGGCGGGATGACGCCGTGGTGGATCGCCAGCGCGCTCGCGAGAGCCTCCACGGCCCCCGCCGCCCCGAACATGTGGCCCGTCATCGACTTCGTCGATGAGACGGCCAGTTCGTACGCGTGATCGCCGAAGACCTCCTTGATCGCCTTCGTCTCGGCGGCGTCGCCGAGCGGCGTCCCGGTCCCGTGCGCGTTCACGTAGTCGACGTCCTCGGGCGGAACGCGGGCCTGCTCGAGCGCCTGGCGGATCATCGTGACGACCCCGGTCGCCTCGGGGTCCGGCTGGGCCATGTGGTAAGCGTCGTTCGAGCCGCCGTGCCCGAGCACCTCGGCGTAGACCGTTGCTCCGCGTGCCGTCGCGGCGTCGAGGTCCTCGAGGACGAGCACGGCCGCGCCCTCCGCCATGACGAAGCCGCCGCGCCTCGCGTCGAACGGCTTCACGGCGCGGGCCGGCTCCTCCTCGTCGTTCGCGAGTCCGCGCATCGCGCAGAAGCCGCCGAGGATGAGCGGCGTGATGGCGCCCTCCGTCCCGCCCGCGAGCACCATGTCGGCGTGACCCATTCGGATCAGATCGGCGCCCTCGCCGACCGCGGACGACCCGGTGGCGCATGCCGAGACGACCGCGTGATTCGGGCCCTTCAATCCGAGCTCGATGGCGAGGTGACCGCCCGGGGAATCGACCAGGAAGTTGGCGAGGAAGAAGGGGGACATGCGGCTCCAGCCCCGCTCCTTGAGCGTCTCCCACTGCTCGACGGCCTGGCCGATCCCACCCACGCAACAGCCGACGACGACGGCGACCCGTTCCGGGTCGTAGCCGTTGACGCCGGCGTCCCCCATCGCCTCCTTGGCGGCGGCGAGCGCGAAGAGGACGGGCTTGTCGAGGTGACGGGCGGCGCGCGCCGAAACGACCGCGGTCGCGTCGAAGTCCTTGACCTCGCCCGCGATCCGCACCGGGAACCCGCTTGCGTCGAAGCCGCGGATGAAATCAATCCCGCTTCGTCCCGAGACGAGCCCCTCCCACGTCGTCTTTGCGTCGTTTCCGAGCGGCGTAACGGCGCCGAGACCGGTGATCGCGACCCGTGGCATCTCACCCCGTTAGACGGGGGGCGCCACGGTGCGGTTACGTCGGCTCGCGAACGAGACGGAAGCGGCAGAACTCGCGGCCGAGCATGAGGCCGCGGCCGCCCCACGACCCGTCGTCGCGCGGCGCGAGCTCGTCCGTGACCGGCCAGCCGAGGTAGTCGAGGCGGGCGCCCGCGCCCCCGCTCCGGCGCACGCGGAAGTACGCGGCCGGCACTCCGGCAACGAGCGTCCAGCCGCCGTCACCGAAGATCCGCTTCGAGAGCCCGAACGGCGGCAGCACGCCCGCTTCCCGCTCGATCCTCCAGACGCCGTCGAGCGTCCCCACGCCGTTAGGCTAGCGTCGCGTGCCGCCCCGCGAGCTTCCGTTCCCGCCGATGGAGGCCGAGCTCGTGCGCGAGCTTCCTGAGGGGGAGGGATGGCAGTACGAGCCGAAGTGGGACGGCTTCCGCGGCATCGCCGAGAACGTCGACGGCACCTTCCACCTCTGGAGTCGAAACGCGCGACCGCTTCTCCGTTACTTCCCCGAGCTCGCAGAGCTGGCCGGCTCGCTCCCGCCCCGGTCGGGGGTCGACGGCGAGATCGTCGTCGAGACCGGGGGCGCGCTCGACTTCGACGCGCTCCAGATGAGGCTCCACCCGGCTGAGAGTCGCGTCCGGAAGCTCGCGCGCGAGACGCCTGCCCGGTTCGTCGCCTTCGACGTCCTCCTCTGGAACGGCGAACAGATTCACGGACGGCCGCTCGAGGAGCGGCGCCGCCTCGTCGAGGCGCTTCCGCTCGCAATCTCACCGGCGACGCACGACGTCGAGCTGGCGCGCGCCTGGATCGAGCGCCTCGACGTCGCCGGGTTCGACGGAATTGTCGCCAAACGCCTGACGAGCCCGTACGTGCCGGGCTCGCGGGAGGCTGTCGTCAAGGTGAAGCGCGAGTTGACCGCCGACTGCGTCGTCATGGGCGTCACCTGGAGCGAGAGGGGAACCGGTATCGCCAGTCTGATGCTCGGCCTCTACGAAGACCGTGACCTCCACCACGTCGGCACGGCGTCGGTGGCCGGCAAGCGCCGGGGGGAGATCGAAGAGCGCGTTGTCCCCCTCCTCGGCCAGAACCCCGAGCGAAAGCCGCGTGGGGAGCCGAGTCGGTGGCGGCGAGACGTGACGCTCGAGTGGTCGCCGGTCGCGCCCGAGCTCGTGGTCGAGGTCCGCTACGACAAGTGGCAGGGACAGCGCTTCCGACACGGAACGCGCTTCCTCCGCTTCCGTCCGGACAAGGAACCGGGCGAGTGCACGATCGACCAAGTGCGCCCACGGCCGGAGCCGGGTGACCCGACCGTCCCCGACCTCCTCGCCTCGGCGCGCCGCTAGACGGTCGCGCGGTCGAGCACGGGCGGCTCGAGACCGAGCCGCTCGAACCGCGCGGCAAGGCTCGCCCTGCGGCGCCAAATGTCGGCCGTGGGGTCGCCGACCGCCGCAACCCGGCCCGACATCGTGGTCAGCGTGAAAGCCGCCGGATCGACGTCAGCGACCTCGTCCCAGCGGAGGGGGGCCGAAGCGCGGGCGTCCGGGGTCGGCCGGATCGAGTACGCGGAGGCGATCGTCCGGTCGCGCGCGTTCTGGCCGAAGTCGACGAAGACG
Source organism: Actinomycetota bacterium (assembly GCA_030861005.1). Lineage (GTDB taxonomy): Bacteria > Actinomycetota > Thermoleophilia > Gaiellales > Gaiellaceae > JALZFU01. Next base: position 1,918 of record JALZGN010000153.1, on the reverse strand, counting down.
CCCCGCCGGCGCGCGACCTGCCACGTCGTCGTCGCGACGTCCTGGTCGCCGATCCGGCGCTCGACCTCCTGGGCGAGCGCCTTCGCGAACCGCCGCACCTCCCGAAACGCGAGCTCGGCGCGGATCGGTGCGAGGATGTGCAAGCCCGTCGCCCCCGACGTCTTCGGGTAGCTCGCGAGGCCGAGCTCGTCCATGACCTCTCGGACGACGAGAGCGATCCTTCGCACGTGCTCCCACGGGTTCCCCGCGCTCGGGTCGAGGTCGATGAGCAGATAGTCGGGGCGCTCGACGTCCGCCACCCGCGAGTGCCAGGTGTGGAGCTCGATACACCCGAGGTTCACGATCCACGCGAGGCTTGCCGCGTCCGTGACGACCGGAAAATCCGCGGTGCGTCCGTGGCGAGGGAAGACGATCCGGACCGTCTCGAGCCAGTCGGGATGCGGCACCGGAACCCGCTTCTGATAGAAGAAATCGCCTTCCACGCCGTTCGGATACCGCTTCATCTGCATCGGCCGGTGGGCGACGTGGTTCAGGACTTGGGGCGCAACCTCCAGGTAGTAGCGGAGGAGATCTCCTTTCGTCAGTTCGAGCTTGGGGAAGAAGACCTTCTCGAGGTTCGTCAGGGCGACGTCGCGCCGGCCGATGCGCACGCCGTTGAACTCTAGGGTGGAAGACCGGCCTGCCGGCCGTCGCTGCGCTTGTCTGCCGCCGTGCTTCCTCCATGCGAGCGGGGAGGCGGCGGGGTTCCGGCGGCGGCTCCGATACGATGCGACGACACGGAGAAGTGGCCGAGTGGCTGAAGGCGGCGCCCTGCTAAGGCGTTAGGGGGGCACAAGCCTCCCTCGAGGGTTCGAATCCCTCCTTCTCCGCCTCTCCTCCGAGCGTCGCCGGCAACCGCGCGCCGGCGGCGTTCCCGAGAGCGGCCGCGGCGGCTGGGACGGTCGCGACGGCCACCGCCGAGACCACGCCTCGCGGCTACCATGACCGCCTGCGCTCGCGTTCACGCACCGGAGGGGTGGCAGAGCGGACGAATGCGGCGGTCTCGAAAACCGTTATCCGTCGTTAGGCGGATCGAGGGTTCGAATCCCTCCCCCTCCGCTTTCTCCTCTACCTATGCGGGGTCGTGGCTCGCCAGCACCCTCGGCTTCAGTCCGCTGGCGTCCGGGAAAGTCCACTGTTTTGGGTGCGCACTGGCGAACCACTGGCGAACCGATCGGGAGCCGTCGAGCCGAAGAGTCGCTCGGGGCGCCGACGCGTCCCGATCGCGGCCGTCCTCAGAGACATACTGCTCGAGCACAAGCTCCATTCGTCGACCGAGCTCGTTCTCTCCCGTCCCGATGGCTCGACGGTCAACCCGACGACCTCGAGCGGACGGGCTAGCAACGCTTGGCGGCGTGCCGACCTCGAACCGATCACGCTCCACGAGGCGCGCCACACGTTCGCGAGTCTCATGATCGCCGCGGGCGTGAATGCACGCGCGCTCTCCTCGTATATGGGCCACGCCTCGGTCACGATCACCTACGACCGCTACGGCCACCTGATGCCTGGCAACGAAGAAGAGGCGGCCGCGCTCCTCGACGCCTATCTCGAGCGGTCTGACAGTCGCGCGCGGCTCGCGGCGCTCGACGACTAGCGGCTCCGGCGAGGCGCGCCGGCGGCCCAGACGCCGCTACTCGGCTCCCGATCGGTTCGCCAGTGGTTCGCCAGTGCGCACCCAAGACAGTGACTTTCCCGGACGCCAGCGGACCTGAAGCCGAGGGCGCTGGCGAGCCACGATCCCGCATAGGTAGAGGAGAAAGCGGAGGGGGAGGGATTCGAACCCTCGATCCGCCCAACGACGGATAACGGTTTTCGAGACCGCCGCATTCGTCCGCTCTGCCACCCCTCCGGCGGAAGCTGCGAGGCGGAGAAGGAGGGA
>JALZGN010000140.1 GCA_030861005.1 Actinomycetota bacterium | reverse complement strand
GCGGCTCCGGCGAGCGCGGACAGGCCGAGGACGAGTAAGCGCCGCAGCATAGTGCCTCCTTCTGTCGCTCCTGTGGACGCCGAATCATCTCACGCTCGTCGTTTCCGAGCAACCCGGTTCGGTATGCGACGACGACGTTGTCGTCGTCTAGATGTCTGCCGGTCCTCCGACGCGGTAGAAGAAGGGGCCGCGTCCGTCGCGGCCGAGTGCGTCCACCTCGTGTCCCGCGGCCCGAAACAGTCGGGCCAGCCCGCCGCCGACGCGCCCCCGCCCGATGATCGTGATCCTCATCGCCTCGTCTCGCTCGTCTTCCTAGTATCGATTTCCGTGCTCGGCTCTGCGACGAAGACGCCGTCGTCCTAGGTCCGGCTTGCCGCGCGCGGAGACCATCGTCGAGGAGCCGGCCGGCCTCGTCTACCGGCCCGATTTCGTGAGTGAAGACGAGGAGCGCAAGCTTCTCGACTTCCTGGACGAGCTGGATTTCCGCGAGGTCACGATGCGCGGGCAGACGGCTCGGCGAACGGTCCGTCACTTCGGGTACGACTACGACTACGAGGGGTGGGGCGTGACGCCGGGCGATCCTCTCCCCGTCGAGCTCGTGTGGCTTCGCGACCGATGCGGCGAGCTCGCAGAGCTCCCCGGCGAGGAGCTCGCACAGACGCTGGTGACGCGCTACCCCGAGCGCGCGACGATCGGCTGGCACCGCGACGCTCCGATGTTCGGGCCGAAGGTCGTCGGCGTCTCGCTCCTCTCCGCGTGCCGGCTCCGGCTGCAGCGCCGTTCCGGCGACGTTCGCCGCGTGTTCGCGCTCGAGCTCGCGCCCCGCTCCGCCTACGTCCTGGCCGGGCAGGCGCGGTCCTCCTGGCAGCACAGCATCCCCCCGACGGCGACCCTGCGCTACTCGGTCACGTTCCGGACGCTCAAGAATCCCTCGCGCTGGCGCTAGACCGACGCGGGTACAAAGGTGGCATGGATCTCCCCGTGCTTCCCCCGCTGACGCCGATGCTCGGGCGGCTCGCGCGGGAGCTTCCTCGCGACGGCTTCCTGTACGAACCGAAGTGGGACGGCTTCCGCGCTCTCGCCTTCCGAGACGGCGACGAGGTCGACATTCGAAGCCGCCATGACCGCCCTCTCGCCCGCTACTTCCCGGAGCTCGTCTCGGGGCTGCGCTCGCTCGCGGCCGACCGCTTCGTGATCGACGGGGAGATCGTCGTTTCGGGAGCGAAGGGCTTCGACTTCCCGGCGCTGATGGCGCGCCTCCATCCGGCCGCCTCGCGGGTCGAGCGCCTGCGGCGCGAGACGCCGGGGCTCTTCGTCGGCTTCGACCTACTCGCCCTCGGAGACGAGGACGTGCGCGAGAGGACGTTCGGGGAGCGCCGCTCGCTCCTCTCCGCGCTCCTCGCCACCGCCGCGCCGCCGATCGTCCTCACCCCGCTCACGGACGATCCCGCCACCGCCGCCGAATGGCTCGCCTGCCATGGGACGGGAGTCGACGGGATCATGGCCAAGGACCGGGGGCTCGCGTACCGGCCGGGGGTTCGCGCGATGGTCAAGGTGAAGAGGGAGCGGACCGCGGACTGCGTCGTGGCCGGTTTCCGCTGGCTCGCCGAGCGCCCGCTCCCGAGCTCGCTCCTCCTCGGCCTCTACGACGCCGACGGCGACCTGCAGCATGTCGGCGTCGCGAGCTCGTTCGGCGAGCGCGAGCGACGCGCGCTGCTCGCCGAGCTCGAGCCGCTCGTCGCTCCACTCGAGGGGCACCCGTGGGAGGGCGGCTTCCTTCTCGCAGGAGGGCCGACCGGGCGGCTGAAGGGCGCCGCCGGCCGGTGGACGCCCGAGATGACGCGTGACTGGGTCCCCGTCGCGCCGCTTCGCGTCGCCGAGGTCGGGTACGACCAGGTGGACGGACGTCGATTCCGCCATCCTGCCCGCTTCCTGCGCTGGCGCCCGGATCGCGATCCCCGCTCGTGCCGCTTCGATCAGCTCGAGGACGCCTCCCCACAGATCGTCGAGCTTCTTCCCCTCGGATGAGCGCAACGGAGCAGCAGGAGGTACGCCTCTCGAGCCTGGGGCGCGTCCTCTGGCCCGAGGCGGGCTTCACGAAGGCCGACCTCGTCGCCTACTACACCGCGGTGGCCCCGGCGCTCCTCGGTCACGTCGCCGGCCGGCCGCTCACGCTCGCGCGCTTCCCCGAAGGGGTGGACCGCGCCGGCTGGTATCAGACGAACTGGCGCGTCCGGCCCGGTTGGCTCGCGACGGCGCTTCTCGGGACGCAGGAGTACGGGATCGTGAACGAGCTTCGGTCACTGCTCTGGGTCGCGAACGTGGGCGGGATCGAGCTCCATCCGCTCGCCGCGCGCGCCGAGCGGATCGACGAGCCCACGCACGTCGTCTTCGACCTCGATCCCGGAGCGCCGGCCGACCTCCTCGACTGCTGTCGCGTCGCCGTCCGGCTGCGCGAGCGCCTCGCGGAGCTCCGCCTCGCCGCCTTCGTGAAGACCTCGGGATCGCTCGGGCTCCACGTGTACGTGCCGCTCTCGCGAGGACACACGTACCGCGAGACGAAGGGGTTCGCCCGCGCGGTCGCTCTCGAGCTCGCGGAGGCCGACGCTCGCCGGGTCGTCGCGAAGACGGCGCGCTCGCTTCGCGCCGGCAAGGTGCTGGTCGACTGGGTCCAGAACGACGCCCGGAAGTCGACCGTCGCCGCCTACTCGCCCCGCGCTCTGCGCCGCCCCACCGTCTCGACGCCGCTAGCGTGGGAGGAGGTGGAAGCGGCTCTGGCAGCGGGTGACCCCGCCCGCCTCGTGTTCGAGCCCGCGCGGGTCGTCGAGCGCCTCGACCGGACCGGCGACCTCTTCCGCCCCGTGCTCGAGGTTGCGCAGACCCTGCCCGTTACGGGATGAGCAGAAGGAAGAGCGGGGTCCGCACGTCGACGCCCGTCGCCCCGATCCAGACGTCGGCGCTCGGAGGCGCCTCCCTCCGCAGCCGCTCTTCGAGCTCCCTCGCGCGCTCCTCGGTAAGCGCCCCGACGGCGACGTACTTCCAGCGGCGCGCGACCGGGAGTCCCTCCTGCTCCAGCGATCGGGCAAGCTCGCTCGCGTCCTCGCGGCTTGCAAGCGCGACGTAGACCTTCCAGTCGAACTCGCCCTCGGCGTCTACCTCCCTCTCCTCGACCGCCTCCTTCCGCGCGTACTCGGCGCGGCGCTCCTCATCCGTCTCGGGCAAGGGGAGGGACGCGTCCGTCCACGTCTCCTCGAGGGGGTGCCAGCGCGTCACGGATACGTTGGCCGTCAACTGGTCCTCGTCGAGCAAGCGGCGGACCACTCGCTCCGCCTCGCGCGCCTGCCGCTGGGTCCCCGCATAGGCGAAGAGGCGCGGGCCGTCGCGCGTGACGATCACGCCCTCGCCGACGCGCGCGCGCGCCTCCTCGTCGAGGTCGAGCGCCCGCAGCCGCTCGCCCAGCGAGTACCCGTGCCGGTCGTCGTCGAGGTCGACCTCAACGCGGAACTCGTCTTCGTCCACGCCGTAACTCTAGGCCGCCGGCCTACGAAGCGCTCCGGAGCGCACGGGCGAACGCTCCGCCACCGACCACGCGCTCGGCGCGGGTGCCCGCGCTGGCGCGTAGCTCGCGATCCGACGTGACGAGCCAGTACGGGCGTTCATGCGCCGAGCAGTCGCGGGCGGCGCGGCGCAGCCAGTCGTCCGCGCTTTCCTCGCCCGTCCCAACGAGCTCGCAAGCCTCGTCGAGCGTCCGCCTCCCCACGAGACCCCCGGGCGCCTCCCGGTCGAAGACGACGACGACGCGTCGTCCCTTCTCCGCAGCCCAGCGGCGGCAGAGCGCGACGAGCTCGTGCTCGGGGATGTTGGGCCATTCGGAGCGGAGGACGTTCCGCGCATCGACTAGGACCGTCGCCACGCGCCCATCGTGCCCGACGAGGGCCCGGGGGATCGAGCGCGCGCGGGCGACGCGGTCGCGAGCGGACGCGTACGCTTCGCCTTCCGTCGGAGTGAGCGCAAGGAGGCGGTGGTGATCAGGATCGAGCGGGAGGTGCTGATCGAGCGCGGCCGCGACGACGTCTTCTCCTACGTGAGCGACCCGACGAACATCCCCGACTGGCAGTCGGGGGTCGAGACGGCGAGGAAGGAGACGGAGGGGCCGATGGGCGAGGGGGCGAGGTGGACGGAGGTGCGCAAGTTCCTCGGGCGCCGCGTCGAGCAGATCGTCGAGGCGACGGCGTACGAGCCGGCGCGCGAGTTCTCGCTGCGGGTGGTGTCCGGCCCCGTCGCCTTCCGCGTCCGCCATCTCTTCGAGGAGCACGACGGCGGGACGCGCCTGCGCGTCGTCGGAGAGGGAGAGCTGGGAGGCCGTTTCAAGCTCGGCCGCCGGTTTCTCGTGGCCGCGGTCGAGCGGCAGCTCGACGCCGACTTCTCGAGGCTGAGGCAGGTGCTGGAAGGACGCTCGTGAGGGGACCGGGACGGCCTCGGCGCCGTCTCGCGTAGTCTGCGGGGAGTGAGACGCGCGGCCGCCCCTCTTCTGAGCGCGCTCGCCGCCGCCGGCTTCTTCGCGTCGGTCGGCCCCGCGTCCGCTGCCTATCGGCTCGTCCCGTTCGCCTCCGGCTTCGCGAGCCCCGTCTTCCTCGCCTCGACGCCTGCCGACCCGAAGCACGTGTACGTCGTCGAGCAGCGGGGCGTGGTCAAGAGGGTTGCTCTCGGGAGCCGCGAGACGAGGACGTTCCTCGACATGCGCGACCTCGTGCAGAGTCCGGACGACCCGGGCGGAGGTTTCGAGCAAGGCCTCTTCTCGCTCGCCTTCCATCCGAGCTACCGGACGAACCGGCGCCTCTACGTCAACTACACGAACGCGGCCGGGGACGTCGTCGTCGCCTCGTACGCCGCGAACCGCACGCG
>JALZGN010000082.1 GCA_030861005.1 Actinomycetota bacterium | reverse complement strand
CTCGAGCTCCGTGCCGAGCGCGAGACCGAACCGAAGCGCCGCCTCGGGCGTCAGGTCGACGTTGATCAGGCCTGAGACCCCGTCGCGGCCGAAGATCGTCGACGAGAAGCGCGACTCCCAGATGAGGTTGCGGTCGACCTGCGCGCCCGACTCGACCTCCTTGAAGGGATAGATGCGGACGCCCGGCATGACGACGCTCTGCGCGCCGATCGCCGACTGGTCTCCGACCGCGACCCCTTCGTGGAGGCGCGCGTGCGCGCGGATGTCGCAGCTCTTGCCCACTACGGATCCTTCGATGACGGCGCTCCGCCCGATGTAGGTCGCGCTGTCGATCACCGAGCGGGTCGTGCTCGCGTGCTCGCGGAGCGTGACGTTGTTCGCGAGCACGGAGTACGCGCCCACGCGCGCGTGTGCGGCGATGCGGCAGTAGTTCCCCAGGAACGCAGGGCCTTCGATCGACTCGAGGTCGTCGAGCTCCACCCCCTCCCCGAGCCACACGTTCCCGCGCAGGCGAATGCCGGGCACGTTCAACGCCACGCGCTCTTCGAGGGCGTCGAAGTTCGCCTGCCGGAACTGCTCCAGGTTCCCGATGTCCTGCCAGTAGCCGTCGGCGACGTACCCGTAGAGGGGCCGCCCCATCTCGAGGAGGAGAGGAAACAGCTCCTTCGAGAAGTCGTATGGGCGATCCGTCGGGACGTGATCGAGGACGGCAGGCTCGACGACGTAGATGCCGGTGTTGATCGTGTCCGTGAAGACCTGCGACCAGGAGGGCTTCTCGAGGAAGCGCTCGATCCGCCCGTCTTCGTCCGTGACCACGATCCCGAACTCGAGCGGGTTCTCGACACTCTTCAGGGCGATCGTGACGGCGGCCTTCTTCTCTTCGTGGAAGCGGACGAGCGCGGAGAGATCGATGTCGCAGAGGGCGTCGCCCGAGATAACGAGAAACGGCTCGTCGAGCGCGTCCTCGGCGAGCTTCACCGAGCCGGCCGTCCCCGCCGGGGACTCCTCGACGGAGTAGCTCATGCGGACGCCCTGCGACTCACCGCTCCCGAAGTAGCTTCGGATCGCCTGTGGCATGAACGCGAGCGTCGCGACCACGTCCTCGAACTCGTGCGCCCGGAGGAGCTCGACGATGTGCTCCATGCACGGCTTGCCGACGACCGGGACCATCGGCTTCGGCTGGTTCGACGTGAGCGGCCGTAGACGCGTGCCCTCGCCGCCTGCCATGACGACCGCTTTCATGCGCGGAAATACCTCCAGGCGCGGACGAGATACCCGCCCCCGGCGGCGACGGCGAGGGCGAGCCCGCCCCAGAAGAGCAAGAGAGGCCACTCGGTAGCTTCGGGGGTGACGAGAACCAGGAAGATCGCCGCGTACAGGACCCAGGTGGCGGCCTTGCCGAGGGGGCTCACCGAAAGCTCGTAGCCGCGGGGCATGACGAGCTTATACCCGGCCACGAGAACGAGATCGCGCACGAGGATGATCGCGAGCGCCGGCCAGGGAAGGCGCCCGTCGAACCAGAGGAGAACCACGGCGGCGTCGATCAAAAGGCGGTCGGCGAGAGGGTCGGCGACCCTTCCGAACGCGGACTCGACGCGCCAGCGGCGCGCGAGCCAGCCGTCCACCTGATCCGTCACGCCCGCGGCCGTGAAGAGCGCGACGGCGGGCCAGCTCCTCCCCTCCGCTGCCAGCATGAGGGCGACGAAGACGGGGATGGCCGCGAGGCGCAGGACCGTGAGCGCGTTCGGGAGCTGCGCGAGCGGCCGCGAGACTGCCCGGACCGCCACATCGCGCAATGTTAACTTCGCGCTCTTGGCTCCCTCGCTCACGCTCCCCGGCTTCGTCAACGCGCACAGCCATACGTTCCAGCGCTCGCTCCGCGGAAGCGTCGCGGGCGGCGACTTCTGGGGCTGGCGAGAAGCCATGCTCGCGGCGGCAAGAGACCAGACCTCGGAGAGCGTCCGCACGGAGTACGCGGCGACGTATCGCGAGATGCTCGCCGCCGGGTACACGGCCGTCGGCGAGTTCCACTACCTGGGCCTCGAGACGGCGCATGCCGTGCTCGCGGCAGCGGCGGAAGCCGAGATCGCGCTCGTCGTCCTCGTCGCCGCTTATGGCCGGGGCGGGCTCGAGCGGTTCCGGCAGGCGTCCCTCGCCGAGTACTTTCGGCACGTCGAGGCTCTCCGCGACGCGGGCGCGAACGTCGGCCTCGCCCCCCACTCCGTCCGGGCGTGTCCGGTCGAGTGGCTGGAGGAGATCGGGCGTTACGCCGAGCGGGACGCCCTCGTCCTTCACGTCCACGCCGACGAGCAGCCGCGCGAGGTCGACGAGTGCGTGGCCGAGAACGGCTTCCGCCCGATCGAGGTCCTCGCGCGAACGGGATGCCTCGGCCCGCGCACGACGGTGGTGCACGCAACGCACGCCGACGACCGCGAGCTCGACCTCCTCGCCGAGGCAGGCGCGCGCATCTGCGTCTGTCCGACCACGGAAGCAAACCTCGGGGACGGCTTTCTGCCCGTCGCACGCGTCCGCGGGCGCGGAATCGAGCTCTGCATCGGCTCCGACTCGAACGTTCGGATCGACCCGCTCGAAGAGCTCCGCGAGCTCGAGGGCATCGCGCGCCGCCAGGAGCTTCGGCGAAACGTCTTGCGACCAGACGAGCTCCTCTCGATCGGCGCCGACGCCGGTGCCGCTGCCCTCGGACTCGCGCGCTGGGATGCGATCGACATCGATCTCGCCCACCCCTCGCTCTCCGGTGTCGCGCGCGAGGACGTCCGAGCGGCGCTCGTCTTCGGCTGCGCGGGCGACGTCTTCGCGCGCCCGTGGTAACGCGTCCGGTCGCCCGAGCATCCCCCATCCAGGTGACAGGCAAGGCCGCCCCGCGTCCGAGAAGACCGAGAGTGGTGAAGCGTGTCGTTCTCATCTCGGCCCTCGCCCTCACGGTCTTCCCCCTCGCCGCGGAGAGGGCCGGCGCGATGGGGGAGCCTCGGATCGCGGCGCTCCAGATCGGCCTCCATGCCCGAGGGCTCTACGGCGCCACGATCGACGGCCTCTGGGGCCCGGCGACCGCGAGCGCCGTCCGCCGACTCCAGCGGCACGCGGGAATCTCGGTCAACGGCATCCCGGGCCCGAGGACCCGCCGTGCGCTCGGCGGCTACGGGCGGCCCGCCGTCGGGCGGCGAGTGATCCGGGTCGGCCAGCTCGGCTGGGACGTCTCGGTGACCCAGTTTCAGCTCGCCTGGCACGGCTTTCCTTCCGGATCGCTCGACGGCGCCTTCGGCCCGCGCACCGAGGCGGCCGTCCGCCGCTTTCAGGGCTGGGCGCGCCTCGGCGTCGACGGGGTTCCCGGGCCAGCGACGTACGCCGCCCTTGCCCGACCGTTGCCACGCTCGCCGATCTCGCTCGCCTGGCCGCTCTCGCTTCGCCCGAGCGACGGCTTCGGCCCGCGCGGAGACCGCTTCCACACGGGGCTCGACTTCCCCGCTCCGTACGGCGCCCGCGTGCGCGCGGCCGGAGGCGGGCGGGTCGTTCAAGCGGGCTGGGACAGCGGCGGATACGGAAACCTGGTCGTCGTGCGCCACCGCTCGTGGACGTTCAGCTGGTACGCGCACCTCGCGACGATCGCCGTTCGCCGCGGGCAGCGAATCGTCGCGGGGACGCGCATCGGAACCGTCGGCGCGACGGGAAGCGCGACAGGCCCCCACCTCCACTTCGAGGTGCGGGTGCGAGGCGCGGCCGTCGATCCGCTAACCGCCCTGCGCTAGCTCCTGGGAGCGGCGCATCGCCGCCTGGATCGCGTTCAGGAACGCGGCGCGAACGCCCGCCTGCTCGAGCTCGCGGATCGCCGCGATCGTCGTGCCGCCCGGCGAGGTCACCATCTCGCGGAGCTCGACCGGATGCATCTTCTCGTCGCGGAGGAGCTTCGCCGTCCCGAGCATCGTCTGGACGACGAGGTCGGTCGCGATCTCTCGGGAGAGCCCGAGTAGGATCCCCGCCTCGATCATCGACTCGGCGAGGAGCGCGAAGTAGGCCGGGCCGGAGCCGGAGACGGCCGTCACCGCGTCCATGTAGCTCTCCGGCACGCGGACCGAGCGGCCGAGGTGCGCGAGGACCTCCTCGGCGCGGGCGACGTCCTCCTCGCCCGCGTGCTTCCCGGGTGCGAGGCCGGCCATGCCCTCGTGCACGGACGCGGGCGTGTTCGGCATGGCGCGAACGACAGGCACCCGGTCGCCTACGTGTCGCTCGATGAGCGCGGTCGGGATGGCGGCTGCGATCGTAATCACGGTCTGCTCCGGCTGGATGGCACTCCCGAGCTCGGCGAGGAGCTCCTCGATGTCCTGCGGCTTCACCGCGATCACGACCACTTCCGCGCCGTCGACCGCCTCGCGGTTCGAGCGTGTCGTCCGGCAGGCGTACCGCTCCGCGAGCGCCGCGAGCCGCACGTCGCTTCGCGCCGTCGCGACGATCTCGTCCGGCCTGCACCAGCTCGACGACAGAAGGCCCGCGATCAACGACTCGCCGATCTTCCCGGCGCCGAGGATCGCGATCCTGGTCACGGCGTGACACTAGCCTTCCCCGCACGATCGAGCTCCTCGACGGGGAGCGCTTCCGCTTCCGCACCCCTCAGCCCCCGGGGAGGCTCCCCGGCGTCGGCCGAGCAAAGCTCGCGGGGGTCGCCCGCCGCGACGTTTATGGGCCGAGTGTCAGCACGAGCTCCGGTGGGTGCGCTCCTTCCCGGCTGCTGTAGATCGCGCTGTTCGTATTCGCGTTCTTAAGCGCGAAGCTGAACGTCCCGTCCCCGGTGATCGCCGCGCTCACGTCGAGCTCGACCCACGTATCGAGCGCGACCGCACCAGCGCTCGCGAGGGACGCTCCGCTGATCGGAGGAGCGTTGTTCCACGTGATTCCGGTCTCCGTCCACGTGTTCGCGACCGGGTACACCTGGCCACCGTCCGAGCTCGGATCGGTGACGTAGAGGCGCAGCTTGGCCGAGCGGACGCTCGTGACGCCGGAAACCGTGAACTTCAGGTAGCTGTGGTACGGCGTCGCGTCTTCCCGGACGCGAAGCGTGGTGAGCGCCCCGTAGTTCTTCGAGGAGTTGTAGGTCGTCACGTGCGCGTCCGCGGCCGCGGGGATCACGACCGACGTCGCCGTTCCCGTCGTGGTTACGACGACGTAGTCGAGCTTGGTCTTGGTGTCACTCCCGCTCGCGTTCGTCGCCGTCAGCGAAACGGTGTACTTCCCCGGAGCGGCGTAGGTGTGGCTCGGATTCTGGGCGCTCGAGGTGCCGCCGTCGCCGAACTTCCACGACCAGCTGCTCGGGTTGCCGCTCGAGGCGTCGGTGAAGGTGACGGTCAGCGGAGCGCTCCCGCTCGTCGGCGAGGCAGTGAAGTTCGCCACCGGCGGGGAGGGCGCCGCCAACGGGTCGTAGTGGTGCCAGTAGCGGTTCGACGTCTTGTTGATCGCGAGGACGACGAGGCCGGTCGCGCTCGTCACGCTCTGCTTGCTCGCGGTCACGTCGTGCGACGCCGGCGTATCGGCGTCTTGGATCACCGGGGTGCCGTAGCCGGGAGCGAAGGCGATGTTGTCGAGCGACGTGACCTTCTCGTAGATCGCACCTTGTCCCGTGCACTTGTAGTCGGGCGCCTGCGGCCCCGTCGCGAACATGTGCAACTTCCGGTTCTCTTCGTCGATGACGACGATGGGGCGGTTGTGACAGTCGGTCCCGCGCCCGAACGTGTACTTCGTCCAGTCGCCCGAGGCCGGATCGCGGACGAGGAGCAGGATGAGCGGGGCGGAGCCGGTATACGACGTCTTGACCGCGGCGTACACGCGGCCGTGGTTGTCCGCCTGGATGGTCTTCAGGTTGATGTGGTCGTCGGCCGACTTCGGGCCCTGGATCGCGGTTCGGCTCGCTTCCCAGACGTTGTCGGGCTGCCCGTCGACGTGAACCGCGAACCACATCGCGTCGTTTGCGCTCGTCTGGTTGCTCCACATGATCCCGATCTTGTTGCCGTCGAAGGCGATCACGGACGAGCCGTCGTCGGGCGCGACGTTCGTCGCGGCGACCGGAAGCTGGAACGGGGTGCCCCACGTCGCGTCGCTTCCGATCGTCCGGTTGACGTAGATCTTGCTGTCCTGCTGCCAGGTCGCCCAGAGCTTCCCGGTCGAGTCCTTGTCGATCACGAGCGTCTCGGTCCGGTAGTTGTTGATCGTCACCGGGAAGCCGGGATCCATCGAGTAGCGCTTGAGAACGGGGTCGTAGCTCAAGCGGTAGAGGTAGCTCGGGTAGCCGGACGTCACCGTGCTCGAGCGGCGGTGAGAGGCCACGTACAGATGCTGGCCGTCCCAGAGCGTGTCGGCGCTCGTCGAGGCGCGCGTGTCCAACCTGACGCCCGTGTCCGTCCACCGCTGCGTGCCCGGATCGAGTCGGAAGATGTGGAAGTCCCCGCTCGTCGAGTCCCACATGTTCGCCCACCAGGCGCCGTCGTTCCACCAGAGCGCGCTCTCGGCGCGCTTGCTCCCGGTCGGCTCGCTCGTCCCCGAGAACGAGCCGTCCTCGTAGCCGATGTCGCCGGGCGCGGGCCGAGCGGCGGCCGGAAGGAGACCTGCGAGGACGACGAGCACGATCGGGACGAGCGAGCGGAACCACCGGCGGCGAGCACCGATGCCGCTCACGCGCGAAATAGCTACCACCAGGACCCCTTTCGCCGCAGTGCGTCCGGACTTCGGACCTCGACTGACTATGCCGATCTCGGAGCGCGCCCGCAATAGGCCGACCGGCCTATTCGGGGAGTTTCGCCTAGTCCAATGACCAGGTTGGGGTGTTCGGAGCAAGCCTCCTCCTGCCGGTCCCTTGACCAAACGTCAATGCGCTGCGTGTAAGTCGTCTACATTCGGTAAAGACTCACGCTTGAGTTGGCAGAGATCGGACGAGACGCTACTGTCCGAGAGCGAACACAAGCGGCAAAAAAGGGGTTGAGCATGCGGCCAAGAAGCACCTTCGTCACAGCTGACGGAAGATCTCCGTCCCTTGCCTCGAGGCAAGTGAGGGCTCTTCCGCACTCTCAGGTGGGACGGTTACGGCTCGTTCTCCCCGACAGGGCGATCCGTTGCGTCGTTGCGCTCTCCGTCGCCGTGTTTTCGTTCGTCGCGGTTGCGGGAGAGGCACCCGCGGCGACGAAGCGTCTTCGACCGGTCGCGGACGCCTACGTCAAGAAGTCGACGCCGCGCCGGAACTACGGCAAGGCGAGGACGTTGGCCGCCGACGCTCGTCCCGTGACGCGGGCGTACCTCCGTTTCAACCTTCGTTTGCTCGGCGCGCCGGTCGTTCGCGCGACGCTTCGGCTGTACACGAAAAGCCGCTCGGCCCGCGGCTTCGCCGTCCGCGGGGTCGCTCGGAACCGCTGGCGGGAACGGCGGATTACCTTCCGGACCGCTCCCACTCCCCGCCGCGCGACGATCGCATCCTCTGGCGGCTTTCGACGCCGGGTCTGGACCGGCGTCGACGTCACGCGCTTCGTCCGCGGAAAGCGCGTCGTCAGCTTCGCGATCACGACCAGCGCTCGTCGCCCGACGATCCTCCTCGCAAGCCGCGAGTCTCGATTCTCGCCTCGGCTCGAGGTCGAGACGGAAAGTTCGGCCGACGTCCAAGCGAGGGTGATCGCCGCGGGTAGCATCGCGGGATGCAAGACGAAAGGCGACGAGGCGACTGCCGCTCTCGTCGCCGGACTGCCCGGCCGAGTCGCGACCCTCGGGAACCATGCCTACCCGGCCGGAACGCCGGCCGAGTTCGCGAACTGTTACGGCCCCTCGTGGGGCCGCTTCCGGGAGCGCACCAGCCCGGCCCTCGGGCTGCGGGAGTACCTGACCCCGGGAGCGACGGGCTACTTCGGCTACTTCCGCAGCGTCCTCGCGCCCTACGGGCCGACCGCGACGGATCCGAAGAAGGGCTACTACAGCTACGACCTCGGTTCCTGGCACGTTGTCGTCCTGAATACCAAGTGCGGGGTTGCCGGCTGCAGACCGGGCTCGCCGCAGCTCGAGTGGCTCCGCGCCGATCTCGCCGCGCATCGCGCGTCCTGCACGCTCGCGTACGCGCATCGCGCGCGGTTCAGCTCCCGTGATCCCGGAAACGCCTTCCTCGAGCCGATCTGGCAGGTGCTCTACGAGAACGGCGTCGAGCTCGTTCTTGCGGGCCACGGGCGCCAGTACGAGCGGTTCGCTCCCCAGACGCCGGCGGGGGTGGCTGACCCGGCGCGTGGGATTCGCCAGTTCATCGTCGGAACCGGTGGGGTCGCCGTCCGCCCGACCGGTATCCCGACCGGAAACAGCGAGATCCGAAACGGCGACACGTTGGGCGTTCTCCAGTTGACGCTTCGGACGACGCGCTACGAGTGGAGGTTCGTCCCGGTCGCCGGCAAGACCTTCAGCGACGCGGGCTCGCAGGCGTGTCACTGACGTCGAGGCTGGCCGAGGACGAGACGACCCGCGAGCAGCCCTCGGGCGTCGCCGGGGGCTGACCCCCGCGTCCGAGCCCTCAAGGGCCAGCTCGGGCCCTCGAGCCCGGGGGGACGGTCGCTTCGCCGCTCAGGCTCACGTTCCGCGCACCGAAGCTGGCTATCTTTGCGGCCGTTTCCCGCCGGAGCGCCCTCGAACGGCACGGAGGTCTCCCACCCGGTGCCGGGCGCGATTCCGGAAGTCGGAGGTGCCCCAGCTTTTGAGGAGGGCATGGGCCGACGACCGTTCGGAGCTCGTGAGATAGCCGTATCGGAGTAGGAGCGGCCACGTCAGGAGGAGAACCAAGGTTCGGCTCCGCCGGTCCATCTTCTGCCTCCACTCGTCGTCGACGCGCAACGGTGTGACACCTTGCTGGAAGCGCAACGGATTGCCGGCGACAGTGTGCGCACGGCCTATTTCGACGTAGTCGCGATCTAAGAACGAGCGATCGGCCCCTTCGCCTGCGTCCAGAAAATCCAGGATCCTGGTGAGCTCCTCCTGCCCAGAGGAGACGAGCGATTCGTACCGGACGAAGAGGCGATCTATCCGGAGATGCTCGACCGAATGGAACGAGAGGTTGACCAACAACCAATTCAGTGCCGTATGTCGAGGGCTGTACGTGTCCATGTATTCGACTCGGTTCGTGACTTCCGGCCGCACCGTCTGCCTGAGCCACGAGAACGATGTCCCGCGGCTATCTCGAACGAGATGTACGACTCTTGGGTCGATGTTCCTCATCCACCCGAGAAGGAGGGCGCCTGTCACGACCTTAGACGAGTCGACGATGACTGAGCTCTGCGAGATGTTTGCGAGCGCGAGGTACAAGCGCTCGATGTGATTGGAATAGCTCGTGACGCGAGCGCTGAAGTCGGGAAACATCGTCGGGAAGAGAAACCGGGGAACGCTCCGCCGGCGGATCACTGTTTGGCGAACCCTTGCGAGCTCGTGTGCGTCCACGGAATCCCATCCCCCGAATGCCTCTTCGCCGACTGAGTGCCAAAAGGGACAATCTCGAAATGGCAATCCACAGCCGCAGAGCTCGTTGCCTATTAGTCCTCGTTCCCAGATCCGGTGGAGCTCGCCGACGGAGACGAATCCGGGGATCTTCCCGAGGATGAGGGAGAGGAGCGTGCTCCCGGAGCGCCCGTAGCCCCCGATATACGCAACGGTAACACCGGTCCGCTCGGCCACACGTCTACGCTACGTGATCCGCCCCCCTCGGTCTCCTGGAAAAGCCGCGCACACGCGCACTCGTTGTCATGTCGGACAGAGCCGCGCGGTGACACCGGGCAGCCGCGGGCGAGAATGGCGTGAAACGGCTGAATTCGCCCGACGTCGCGAAGCCGAGCGGACCTCGAGCCCGTGTCCGCGCGTTCGGGAGCCGCGTCGCCCACTTTCTCGCCCCGGGGGCGCTACCGTGGAACCCGTGGGCGAGCGTGACGTGCTGCGTGGCCGGCGAACGACACCCGCGATCGTCCTCGGTTCGCACGTCACCGCGCTCGGTGTGATCCGTCTGCTTGCACGGAACGGCATCCGGAGCTACACCCTCGACGGCCGGGGCGACCTCGTCTCGCGCTCCCGCTGGTACCGGCCGCTCGGCGACACGCTCGAGGAGTCGCGCGATCCCGCCGCACTCGCGTCGTTCCTCGAAGGTCTTCCGTTCGAGCGCGCGGTTCTGATCCCCTGCAACGACACGTGGGCACGCGCGGTCGCGGCCCTCCCCGGAGCAGCGCGGGAGCGCTTCCCCAGCTCGGTCGCCCCGCCGGCCGTTCTCGAGCGGCTCGTGGACAAGGCCCGCTTCGCCGAGACGCTCCGCGAGCTCGGTGTGCCGCACCCGCGGACATATGTCCTCGGGGACGTCTCGGACCTCTCCCGTGTCAGCGATGCCGAGATTTCCCGCTTCTTCCTCAAGCCGCGGGACTCGGAGCGCTTCAACGCGCGCTACAACCGAAAGGCGTTCCCCGTCGGCGATCGCGCCGAGGCCGAGGCGCGCTTCCGGCAAGCGTCCGCGGACGGCTTCGAGCTCCTGATCCAGGAATACGTCCGCGGGCCGCCCGACCGCCACGTCTTCCTCGACGGCTTCGTCGACCGCGACGGGCAGCTCCGCGCGCTCTTCGGACGCCGGCGGCTGCAGATGTTCCCGCACGACTTCGGAAACTCGACCGCAACGGTAAGCGTGCCGGTCGCTGACATTGCCCCCGCCGCTACCAGCGTCCGTCGCCTCGTCGAAGGCCTGGGGTATCGCGGCATGTTCAGCGCCGAGTTCAAGCTGGACGAGACCGACGGCGAGTTCCGCATCCTCGAGATGAACGCACGTGCGTGGTGGTTCGTGGGCTTTGCCGGGGCGTGCGGAGTCGACATGCCCCTTCTCGCCTACCGCGACGCGCTCGGGCTCTCCGTCGAACCCGTCACGCGCTATGACATCGGCAAGCTCTGCGTGTACCCCAAGCAGCACGTACGGGCCGGTTGGCACGCATGGCGCCACGGCGAGCCTCGCGTCGGCGGCGTCGGTGCGCTCGCATGGTTGAAGGCCGACCAACCCGTCTTTCGCTGGGACGATCCGCTGCCGGCCTTCGCCGAGCTCGCGGGCGCGCTGCGCCGCGCCGCGGCCAGGGTGCGGAGGTCGTCGCGATGACCCATACCGTCTCTGCCCGTCGGCGGAGGACGAGAAGGCGCGGGTCGCGTCGCCCGACCTTCGCGCTACGCGGCTTCCCTCCCCTTCGGGTCGACGATTCCCGGCACGCGGAGCTCCGGAATCTGCGCAACGGCCGCCTGGGGCGCGACCACGCCGACGCGCTCACGCGCGATCAGCTGCTCGAGTGCGTCGATGCACCGAAAGCAGAACTGCTCGTCGGTATTCCGCCGAACTTCCGCGACGGCGTCGTCGGGCTGGCGGGGGTTGCTGTAGACCCGGTGCGTGAGTATCGAGTCGAGCGCGTCGGCGACTCCAAGTGATCCTGGTGCCTCACGGGGCGGGGCGCGTGGCCTCCCGCACAGCCGGAACATGCTGCCGCACGGAAAACCTCGCCTAGACATTTGGCGACGACGCTTTAGTCTGCACCAGCGGGACGGGCGCCGGAACCTCGGCTAGCCGCAGGGCCCTGGCCCGGCGTCCGCTCCCGCACGCACCGCTCGCCGCGCTCGACTGCGCGTCGTGAGCGCCGAGGTCAAGCAGGCTGTCGAGACGTCGAAGCTCGAGCCCGAGCTAGAGGGGGCCGCTCGCCAACGCCGGACACGGCGCGGAGGAGGCAGCCGTAGAGCGTGAGCCCGGGCCCGAACGCGAGCACGACGATCGTCCCGTCCGCGGGCACGGCGCCGCGCGCGAGCATCCGCTCGAGGATGAGGAGCACGGTCGGCGACGAGCAATTGCCGGCATCCCGCAGCACGTCGCGCGAGACCGCGAGCGCCTCAGGCGACAGCTCGAGCGACTCGCCGACGGCGTCGACGATCGCAGGACCGCCGGGATGGACGACCCAGCCGCCCACCTCCCCGCGCTCGAGCCCGTTTCGCGCGAGGAGTGCGTCAACGAGCGGCGCGACGTGATCCCGAAGCGCCGCCGGTACCTTCGGCGAGAGGCCCATGCGAAAGCCACGGTCGGTCACGTCCCACGTCATGAGCGCGGCCGTCGACGTATCGGTGCGTGCGGCCGCGTCGAGCAGCTCGAGTCCCGGGCCGTCGGAGCGGACGACGGTCGCGGCGGCTGCGTCACCGAAGAGGGCGTGTGCGACGATCTGCTCGAGGCTTCGCACGGCCGGCTGAACGTGAAGCGTCGTGAGCTCGACGCAAAGGAGCACCGCGAGCCGCCCGCGGGCGGCGGCCGCGTCGCCGACGGTCACGAGCGCCGGAAGCGCCGCATAGCAGCCCATGTGCCCGATGTGGAGCCGCTCCACGTCGTCGCGCATCCGAAGCTCGCGCGCGAGGAGGATGTCCAGCCCGGGCGTGGCGTACCCGGTGCAGGAGACGACGGCAAGGAGGTCGACGTGCTCGGCCGGCGCCGCCGCTCGCGCGAGCGCGCGCTCGATTGCGAGACGGCCGAGCGGAAGGGCCTCTTCGACGAAGCGCGCCATCCGCTGCCCTGTCCCCCACTCGGCGACGCCTTCAGCGATCGGGTCGACGACGCCGTGGCGCCGCTCGACGCCGCACCGAAGCCAGACGCGCCGCGCCGCAGCGTCGTCACCGTAGTGGTGGCGGAAGCGGAAGTCCCAGAGCTCCTCCTGGGAGCCCGACTGTTCGGGAAGCGCGCTCGCAACCGCGGCGATCGTCCCGGGCATCAGGGTCTCATGAGGTTCGCAAGGAACGAGGGCCGAAGCGCCGCGCGCGCCGGGATGTAGTCGCCGAAAACGCCGGCGAGCAACCTCCCCGCCCCCGCTCGCCGCTCGGCGCGTCGCAGGCAGTAGTCGAAGAGCGGCGGGATTGCGAGCGCCGCCTGGATCCCGACGCAAGCGACGTCCTTCGCCGCGAACGCGCGCCGCCGCGCCCCCCAGTAGTCCAGTGGCATCGCATCGCTCCTTCGGAGTGCTTTGAGGACCGCGTCGGCTGCGATCTCGGCGCCCCGGAGCGCCCGGAAGACGCCCTCGCCGGTAAAGGGGTCGGTGAAGCCGGCTGCGTCGCCGACGAGCAGGTACCCGGGGCCAGCGACGTTGCGAACGCGCCGCACGAGCGGCGCGAGCCCGCGAATCGCGGTCGTCCGCTCCGCGCCCGAGACCGCCTCGCGCGCGGCGGGAAGGGCGGCAAGCATCCGCTCGAACAGCACGCCGACCGGCTCTCCGGGCTGCCGCGCGCTCGGCAAGAGCGCCATCCCGACGCTCGTCTCGCCCCCGCCGACGCTCGCGACCCCGCAGTAGCCTTCGCGGCCGACCGCCATGAGGCCGTAGGGCGCCGGCGAGACGTTGCCGAAGCGCGCGACGAGGCCGAGGCGCCGCGGCCAGCGCGACGCTCGCTCCAGCCCGAGCGAGCGCGCGACCGGGGAGCGGAGACCGTCCGCCGCCACCACGAAGCGGCCCCGGAGCGTCTCGCCGCTTCGGAGGCGCACGCCGGCGACACGACCGCGGTCGATCAACGCGCCTGCGACACCGGCCCGCTCCCGGGTGGTTGCCCCTTCGGCACGCGCCCGTGCGAGCAGGAGCGCATCGAGCGCCCGTCGCGGAATTCCGAGCCCGCGCTCGCCGTCCCGGTAGCGGAGCGTGAAGGACGCCCCTTCGCTGACGATCCTCATTCCACGCTGCCACGCGCCGCGCGGCGCCGCGTCCCGCAGCACTCCCAGCGCGTCGAGCGCCCGAACGGCTCCCGGAGACAGAAAGTCGGCGCACGCCTTCTCGCGTGGGAAGACGGCGCGGTCGAGCACGAGCACGTCGCGGCCGGCGCGCGCGAGGCGCGCCGCAGTCGCGGCGCCCGCGGGCCCACCGCCGACGACGAGGACCTCCGCGTCCGTCACGGCGCCTTCGCCGCGATCGCGACCCGGTAGCCGAGGGCCCCGCGCAGGCGCCCCGGGCGCAGCCCTGCCGCGACCACGAGCTGGAGCAGCTCGCCACGCGTGTACGCGCGCCGGGCCGACAGCACGGCGTCGTGGCGGGTGATCGGGTTTCGGGTCAGGAAGAGCGCGGCGCAGTGCGCGCCGGCGAGGCCGAGCGGCGTCCGTACGAGATCGTTGACGACGACGCCGCGGCGGGACACCCGCGCGAGCTCGCGCAGGGCACGGACGGCGTCATCAGGCTCGAAGTGGTGCAGGACGAGCGAGCACATCGCCACGTCGACGCTCGCGTCGGCGAGGTGGAGCCCGAGGATGTCGCCCACTCGGACGTCGACCTCGCCGCTGACGCGCCGCGCCGCAAGCGCCGCGATCGTCGGGGACGCGTCGACTGCAAGGACGCGCGGCACGAGTCCGCGGCGCCTCGCCCAGCGCCCGGCCGCGGCCGCGACGTCGCCGCCGCCGCACGCCGCGTCGAGGAGCGTGACGCCGCTTCCAGCGGGAACGTCCGCCAGGAGATCCGAGAGCGCGCGCAGCGTGAGCGACGTCCCCAGGAAGAGCCGGTTGATGCGCGCCAGATCGTCGAGTGCCTGCGCTACGAGCACGGGGTCCGCCCCGCGAGCGTCGAGGCGTTCGGCGACACCGACGACGCGCGAGGGCGAGACGAGGGCCACGCCCTTATCCTCTCCTGCGGTGCAACACGAAACCATCTGGACGCCTCGAGCCCGTCGAGCTCGACGCCGAGAATCGGCTGCGACCGACGCCGGGCGCTACGTCGCACCGCCGACGACACGGCCACACTTTCGGTCGAACGTCGTCTCGCCGACGCCTATGAAGCAGAACTGACCGCGGATGGCACCGACGACGGACGGTGACGTGACGATGCTGAACGAGCAGCTTTCGCCGGGGGCCGTCCCGAGCGTGCACGTCCCTGGATTGACGCTGAAGTTGCCGTTGTAGCCGAGCGCTTCGTAGCCATTCAGCGTCAATGCTTCCTCCCCCGTGTTCCTCAGGGTCACCGTCTCTTCAGCCGTCGTGCCGACCGCGACCATTCCGAGCGGGATCACTCGCGGCGCGAGCGTCAGGTCTGACGGGCTGGCGAACGTCCCCGGGGCTGTCACGAGGGACGCTGCGATGATGCTTGCGAAGGTAAGGCGCCTCATTGAGCCTCGCCGGATCTGGAGCCTCCTGGAAGTCATGCGGGAAAGGCACAAAGTCTCCTGCGAGACGGCGCCTCTCGGTCAAGCGACGGCTCGGAAGTGGCCGCGACCCGTCTTGGCCGGATCGCATGCGTCCCCAACCCCCCCCCGGGCACGCCTACGGATGGCGACCCGACTCCTCGCGCTGGGTGCGTCTCGACGGCGCGGGCTGGCGTTTCGCACGCAATGGGCACCCCGGCAGGCCCCAGAATCGAAAAGCCCCCTGAAGCGGGGCTTTTCCCTCATCGGGGCGCCCGGATTTGAACCGGGGATCTCCAGTCCCCAGGCTACTCCGGCGCTCTGGCGGGCGATGGCGAGAGGTGCGTGAAGTGGCGCCTAGCAGGCGTTTCGTAGGGTCGACGCTCCGCGAACCCGCATGGCCTCGTCAGCCGGTTTTCGAGCGTTCGGGCACTGATCGGGGACCGTCGGAGCGCGGCAGACGAGGATTGCGCGCTACTCGCTGGGGTAGCCCATGTGCGAGATTTTACAAGCAAGAGCCGACGCAGTACTGTTGTCCTCGAGGGCGCGGCGTATGGCGAGTGCACCGCGACCCAAGGAGCGCGCTTTCAGCCCGGCCGAAGGCCGCATTCGGCCGGGGCGCGCTCCCTTTCCTGGACCGAGCGTCAGTAGTCCTTGACCGCCGGTATACCGCCGGTAAGACTCATGCGAGGGCGTAGTTGCCCACGGGGCGGGTCGCCTGTTTCGGGCTGATGCGGCGGGTCCGAGACAGTCGCACCGCCCCCGTGTTATCGGTGACGCGTGCATGCTCGTCTTCGCGGTTGTCAGCGCCGAGAACCGAGAAGGCGGTCGAGACGTTCGTTCGCCGGGAGGACGCCGAGCGCTTCCTCGAGGCGGAAGGCCACGCCTACGCCCGTCTCCAGCGCGCGCTCGAGCGCGGAAACGCGACGGCGGCCCTTTTCCGCCGCCGCCGAGCTCGAGCGCGTCGGCCTCACGGATGCCCTCTCCCTCTGCCTCGTCCTTCTCGACGCGTGGCCGGAACGATGCGGGGTGGTTGCTAAACGTGCCCGTTGCGGGCGTTTCCCTAAGTCGGGGCGCCCGGATTTGAACCGGGGACCTCCAGTCCCCCAGACTGGCGCGCTAACCAGGCTGCGCCACGCCCCGCCGCGGCAAGGATAGTCGAAGACGGACGAGTGCGAAGTTTGCGTTCGGGCCAACCGCATCCCCCTGCTATCCGCTGCCGGACTCGGCGAACGGCTGGTTCTATCGGTGGCCGAATGAGCGCTACGCGACGGTCGATGCGTCCGTGCGTGGGCGGGCCGGGGGAGTGAGGACGCCGTGGAGTTGCGCCCACCGGCTCGCCTGCGTCCTGTTCGAGACGCCGAGCTTGCGATAGATGTTCGAGAGGTGGAACTTCAC
>JALZGN010000080.1 GCA_030861005.1 Actinomycetota bacterium | reverse complement strand
GAGCTCACTCCCAGTCTCGGTCGGAGCGTCCGTGGAGGCGCTTCGCGGCTGTCACGATTTCCTCGAGGTCGATCGGATCGTTGGAGGGCTCCTCGTCGAGCTCGGTCACGCGGTTCAGCTCGCGCTGCCACCGGCGGAGCTCGGTGACGTAGGGCTCGTACGGCACGCGGCGGAGGTCGTCGCCGTCGGGGACCAGGTCGCATATCCCGTTGTGGAGCCACTCGCCCGTGTGCCAGTTCGGCATGTCGACGGCGGGGAAGAGGCAGACGCCGTGCAGCTCGATGCCGCGGGTGACCGCGGCGAGCGACTCCTCCATCACGTCCTTCAGCCACGCAGGCCGCCCGTCGCCGAGCCCGCTCGTCTCGCCGATGATCATCGGTCTTCGGTAGCGGTTCCAGGCGAGCTCGAGCAGCTCGCAGAGCGGCTGGATCCGGTCATCGCGAGGGCCGAGCGCGGCATGCGGGCCCTGCTCGCGGAACTCCATCTGCCCGAACGAGTAGCAGTTGACCCCGACAATGTCGAGCGCCTCCAGCGAGCCGCCGAGCTCCGGATGGCGTCGCCCCGCGAGAACGTCCCACGCGAAGAACGTGTCGTCGTACGTCTCCTCTCGCGCTTCGTCGGCGAGGTCAGGGCGGTCGCGCGGCGGCACGACGAGGACGAGCGGGTCGATGTGGACCATCCTCGCCTCCCGCTCGACCTCGCGGATCGCGTGGACGCCGGCGATCGCTGCGCGGCAGAGCGCGAGGCGGAGCCGCTTGCGGTTCGCCTCGCCGGTCAGAAACGGCGCCGCCCAGCCCCACTCGCCGGCGGCGAACGCGAAGAAGGTGATCTCGTTGATCGGCGTGAAGAAGTGCGGGCCGCGCACGCGCGGGACGACGTACTCGGCCGCCGCACGGCAGTAGCGCGCAAACCGCTCCGGGAACCGCTCGTCGAAGGGGTCGGCGCCGTCCGGGTAGCCGTAGTGGCAAAGGTCCCAGATCGGAAGCACCTGCGCCTCGTCCATCGCTTCGATCAGGGGGTCGATCGGCGAGAAGTCGTAGCCCCCGTCGCGCTCGACGAAAGGCCACGGAATGCCCTCTCTCGCGACCGCGATCCCGAGCTCTCGCAGGAGCTCGTAGTCCTCGCGCGCGTGCTCGCGGTGCCGCGTCTCGGCCACGAGGTCACGGCGCCTGCGGTCCTTCCAGACGAACGTCGAGCACTCGAAGCCAGAGAGGAAGAAGGTGGGGAAGATCCCGTAGTTCTCGGACATCCCGACGACCTTATAACCGGAGGGAGGCGGCGACGCGGCGTCGGCTCCGAGAGCTTGTTGCCCTCGCCTGCATAGTCGAGGCGTCCACCGGGTAGCAGAACCGTCTCGTGACGTTGCTGCTTTTCCTGCTCCTCTTCGTTCTCCCGATCGTCCTCATGACGGTTGCGATGCGGCGCGCTGGGCGGCGTCGGGCGAGGCTCGAGGAGGAGATGCGCCGGGCGCAATCCGCGCCCGACGCTCTCCCGCCGTCGCCGTCCGGCTTCTCGCCGTTCGCCGACATCTTCGAGCACCTGATGTCCCAGCGTGGGTGGGGCCGCTCGTTCGCCTACGACCCCGAGACGGGGCAGTGGGTGGAGATCACGGACGAGGTGCCCGGTCAGCCGCGCGAGGAAGAGCGCGAGCGAACGGCGCCGGCGAACGCCGAGAGCGACGAGCGGCGGCGGCCGCGCCCCCGCCGCTCGCGAACTGAACGCCCCGCTCCGGCCGCGAACCCGCTGAGCGGGCTCCTAGGCGGCGGCATGATGGGCGGCCAGGACGGATCGGGCGATTTCGAGGTCCAGCGGCCCGAGGAGCTGACGACGTTCGAGGACGTCGGCGGGATGGAGCGCCTGAAGCAGGAGTTTCGGGACACGGTCGGGCTCATGCTCGAGCACCCCGATGACGCCGAGCGCTACGGGATCGACTGGAACGGGATTCTCCTGCACGGCCCGCCCGGCGTCGGAAAGACGTTTCTCGCCCGCGCGATCGCCGGTGAGCACGACCTGAACTTCATCCACGTCTCGACGGGCGATCTCGTGTCGTCGCTCGTTGGCGGATCGGCAAGGAACATCGACAACGCTTTCGAGACGGCGCTCCAGAACTTGCCCTGTCTTCTCTTCTTCGACGAATTCGACTCCGTCGCCCAGCGGCGGGACAACACCCCCGACCAGGAGTCGCGCCGCACCGTGAACCAGCTGCTCACCTCCCTCGAGGCGCATCGAGACGAGCGGGAGCTCCTCGTCGTGGCGGCGACGAACTCGATCGAGCACCTCGATCCTGCTGTCATTCGGCCCGGCCGCTTCGACCGCCACATTCGAATCGACCTTCCCGACGCCGACGCTCGCAGGGCGATCTTCCGCGCCGAGCTCGACGACCGGCCGGCTGCCGCCGACATCGCCCTCGACGAGCTCGTCGCGCGGACGGAGGGGATGACGCCGGCGGCGATCGCCAAGATCGTCGACACAGCGGCGCTCGAGGTGTTTCGCGAGGCGGCGCGGACGGGCGAGGAGCTCGAGCTCGACACGGAGCACCTGTTGGTCGCCGTCGAGCGCTACGGCGGGCAGGATCGGCCGACCGTCGAGCACTGGACCTGGGACTCGCTCATCCTCCCGCCCGCGATCAAGGCGCAGCTGCAGCAGCTCCAAGCGGTGATCGAGGATCCGGAGTCGGCGAGCCGCTTCGGCGTCGAGCCGCCCACCGGCCTCCTCCTCGCCGGACCGCCCGGAACGGGGAAGACGACGGTCGCAAAAGTGCTCGCCGCGCAGGCGCGCTGCTCGTTCTACCCGATCTCGGGCGCGGACGTGATGAGCAAATGGGTGGGCGAGTCGGAGCGAAACATCCGCCAGCTCTTCGAGCGCGCGCGGGAGAACCGGCCGTCGATCATCTTCATCGATGAAATCGACGCCGTCGCCGGGCGGCGCGGGCAGATCGAGATCCACTCGAGCCACGTGAACCAGCTCCTTGCCGAGATCGATGGGGTCGCTGGCCAGCGAGGCGTCTTCATCGTCGGAGCGACGAACCGGCCCGACGAGCTCGACCCGGCGCTCCTGCGGGGCGGACGGCTCTCGCGCACGATCGTGCTCGGCCTCCCCGACGAGCCGGGTCGGCTCGCGATCCTTCGATTGCATACGGCCCGGATGCCGACCGTCGGGGTCCGGCTCGAGGAGCTCGCGACGAACACCGAAGGGCTCTCGCCGGCCGACCTGAAGGCGCTCGCGCAGGAGGCCGCGCTCGCCGCGATGGCGCGGGGAAGCGGCGACGGCAAGCCGGCGGCCGACGTCACTCACGAGGACTTCGAGGTGGCGCTCCGGCGCCTCCGCGAGGGCGCCGTCACCGAGACGGCCTCGTTCTAGCGCGACCCTCAAGTTTGGCCGCCACCGGCCGATGACCCTTTCGAGGGAAATGACCCGCGTTCGGATCAGCGACGGGAGCTTCGCCGACGAGTTCGCCGAGTTCCTGGTGCGCTCGGGGTTCG
>JALZGN010000018.1 GCA_030861005.1 Actinomycetota bacterium | reverse complement strand
GCTCTGGGCGCGGCGAAGGGCCGGGCGCGGCGCGGCGCCGGGGCGGAAGCGACGCCGGCAGCGGGCCGAATCCTGTCGCGTCGAGATCGCGCTCGAGGCGTCCGCGCTCGAGCAGCTCGCGCGCCTCGTCGTCGAGCGCGGCGGCGTGCAGCGTCTTGGCGACCCGCTCGAGCGTCGCCTCGGTCGCGGTCTGCCCGGCGTCCGCGAGAATCTCGCGCGCTCCGGCGACGAGCTTCGCGACGGCCTCGCGCTCCGCCTCCGTCGCGGACCTGAGCTCCCGCGGCGACCCTCCCGCGACCAGGTCGGCGTGCGCCTCGCGCAGCCGCTCGCCCGCTTGCAGAAGCGCGCGCATCCCGTCGCGGTCCCTGCGCGCCACCTGGTTCGCCGCCCAGGTCGAGACCGTCGGCTTCCGGAGCGCCTTCACCCGGTCGGCACCCGCGCGGTCTCCCTCGGCGCGCACGGTCCGCGCGAGCTCGTTCCGAGCCGCCACGAACTCGTCGAGCGGAAGCGCGTACAGCCCGTCGATCTCTTCGTCGAGCGTCCTCACGTGCTTCCCAGCTGGTCGTGCTCCTCGAGGTGGCCGGCGACGTCCCAGGTCCAGAGCTCGAGCACGTGGCCGTCGGGGTCGCTCACGTATGCGGCGCGGCCGCGCCCGCGCCCGTAGTCGGAGAAGTCGTGCTCGTACACGTCGCACCGGTGCGAGCGCAGCTGCGCCACAGCCGCGTCGTAGTCTGATTCCTCCACGTGCAGGGCGTAGTGCACGTGCACGCCGCCCCGTCCACCGGCGAGACCGGTCTGGGGTGTCCAGAGGCCGATTCGCGTGCGCTCGCCCGCCATCACCCAGACCGCCTCGCGCTCGCTCCACCTTTCGACGACCGGGAAGCCGAGGACGTCCGCATAGAAGCGCTCGGCCGCCTCGAGGTCGAGCACTTCGAGCACGAGCTCGCTGACGCCGCTCACGGGAATCCCCGCCACGCCGTCGCCCTACGCGCTTGGAACGGGCGCGGCCCGAAGCTCGGCGGTGCACGTCGCGCGGCCGCGCTTCTCGAGGAACTGCTGGTGGTAGTCCTCGGCCTCGTAGAACTCGGACGCGGGCGTGATCTCGGTCACGATCGGGCGCTCGCTCTGGCGCTGCGCCCCGTCCCTCGACGCCAGGGCGGCCCCCTCCTGCTCCGGCGTATGGAAGAAGATCGCCGAGCGGTACTGCGTGCCGACGTCCCAGCCCTGCCTGTTCTTCTTCGTCGGGTCGTGACTCGACCAGAAGACGTCGAGAAGATCCTCGTAGCCGACGCGCGACGGATCGTACGTCACCTCGACCGCCTCGGCATGCTCAGTCGTGCCCGTGCAGACGAGCTTGTAGCTCGGGTCGGCGACGGAGCCACCGGTGTAGCCGACCCGCGTCGCCGTCACGCCCGGAACACGCCGGAAAGCCGCCTCGACTCCCCAGAAGCATCCTGCCGCGAACGTCGCCTTCTCCATCCTTCCCCTCCTCTTCGCCGTCGTTTCCAGGTTAGATGACCGGATGCCGCCGAAGACGCGCGCGACCACGTGGCGCTGGGCGGTCCTCGCCGGCGCCGCCGTCCTCGTCGCAGGCGTCCTCTGGGACGGCGTCTGGCACGCCCGAAACGGGCGGAGCGAGGTCGGCCTCGACCTCGTCGCGGCCCACGGCGGCATCTACCTCGGCGCCGCGATCGCGCTCGTCGCCGCCGCCTCCGCGCTCGTCGACCCGGCGGGCCGAAGCCCGGCCTTCGTCGCGGCTCTCGCCGGCGCACTGCTCGCCGTCGTCGGCCACGGTCTCGATTTCTGGGCGCACGAGACGCGCTCGGATGCGCGCCCGGCCCACGCTCTCTTCCTCGTCGGCGAGGTCGTGCTCGTCGCGACCGCGGTTCTGCTCTCCCCCGTCGATCTCCGCCTTCCCGGCGCACGGCGGTGACGCCGGGTCATCCGGCTCCGCCTTTACGCTCCCGCCGATGGAAGGCGACTACGTTCGTCGTGGCGTCGCCGAGTTCGTCGGCGCGTTCGCCCTCGTCTTCGTCGGCGCCGGCTCTATCGCGACCGCACGCGAGATCGGCGACCCCTCCCTGATCGGGATCGCGCTCGCGCACGGGCTCGTCATCGCCGTGATGGTCTCGGCCGTCGGGCACATCTCCGGGGGGCACTTCAACCCGGCGGTCACGCTCGGATTTCTCGTCACGCGCCGGATGGCCCCGGCGCTCGCGGCCGTCTACTGGCTCGCCCAGCTCGCCGGCGGCGCCCTCGGCGCGCTCCTCCTCACAGTGCTCCTCCCGGATCGGCTCACCGACCCCGTCAAGCTCGGCGTTCCCGCCCTCGGCGGGGGGGTCGGCGCGGGCGCCGGCGTCGTTCTGGAGGCTGTCCTGACCTTCTTCCTCGTCTGGGTCATCTTCGCGACGGCCGCGGATCCGCGCGGTACCTTCGCGTCGATCGCAGGCCTCGCCATCGGTCTCACGATCACGCTCGACATCCTGATCGGCGGGCCGCTGACTGGCGCCGCCGTGAACCCCGCGCGAGCCTTCGGGCCGCAGCTCGTCGAGGGGGAGTGGGCCGACGGGTGGGTCTGGTACGTCGGCCCGCTCGCCGGCGGAGCCGTCGCCGCGCTGCTCTACGAGGCTCTCTACCTGCGGCCCCCGCGGCCCGCCCCCGTCGGCCCGCCGGAAACCGGGCTCGAGGAACCGGGCCCCGGCGAAGCGGGCTAACCCGACGTCGACGGCCAGGCGCGCGCGACGAGGCGCGGCGCCAGCGTCACCGGGAGAGGTCGACGGTGGCCGAGACGCCGAGCTCCCTGCCGAGCTCGTCGAGCGCGCGCGCGGCGACGTAGCGCGACTTCGTCCGCACCTTGACGGCGGTCTCGAAACCGCTGCTCGCCACCCTGGCGACCGGAAGCAGGTCGTCGCCGGCGAGGACTTGCCAGGCGGCGACCTCCGTGGCTCCGTTCCAGCTCGCGTACACCGTCACCGTGCCGTCGGAGCCCCTGCGCGCGGCGATCGCGGGTCGGTCCGTCGGCCGCCCGGTCCAGCCGAAGCGGTAGGCGCGATAGCTGTCGCCGACCGCGAGGCGCGCGTCGAAGACGACGGGGCCGTCGGCGGCGAACTCGGTCACGTACGGCTGGCCGCCCCAGCCGACGAGAACGTGACCGCCCGGAAGGCGCTGGACGTTCCCCTGATGCGGGGAGAGGAGATGGCGAGGATGGACGTAGGCGCGCGCGAGCGAGGCCCGTCTCGCACCCCGGTGGAGCCTGATGAAGAGCGCCCGCGACTGCTCGGCGACCTTGGGGATCGCGCTGTTGTCGAAGATCGAGATCGTCCCGTCGCCCTGGCGACGCGCGTCGTGCTGCCATGCGAAGCGCGTCCCCTCCCCCAGCTCGAAGTCGCCGCGTCGACCACCGAGCCTCCAGAGGACCTCGCCGCTCGCGCGGTCGATCTTGTAGACGGCGCTCGTGTTGCGGGCGGAGACGAGCAGGTTGCCGTCGTCGTCCGGCTTCACCGAGTTCACGTGGAAGTAGTCGAAGGGCTGCGCCGCGGAGGCAGTGCGCGCGGGTAGCCGCTGCGCCGACTCGCCGACGCCGACGTGGTCGAGGCTTCTCCACTCGAAGAGGAGGCGGCCCGTCGCTACGTCGACCTCCTGCACGACGCTGTCCCAGACGTAGCCCTTCTTCGGCCCGCCGATCGACGAGAGGTCGTACGGGACGGGGTCGTACGCGGTGAGGAGCGCCGTCCCCCTCGGCGTGAGCAGGAACTCGTGCGAGTCGCCCTGGAGCCCGCCGCCCGCGTGCACCTCCGCGATCCGGCGGTAGCGGCTGTCCACGATCACGAAGACGCCCTGGCCGATCCCCACCGTCGGCTCCGTCCCCTCCCACCACGTGAGCACGGGCTTCCCGCGGTACCGCTGCACCCGGAAGTCCGTCGCCTCCTTCGGCTCGACGGGGTGGAACCAGACGACTCGTCCGGTTTCGTCCACGATCATCGGGCCGCTCGGCCTGCCTTCCTTCTTCGGCGCAAGGAAGAGATAGCCAGGCTCGGTCCCCTCGGCGGGCCGCGTGACGAGGAGCCGCGGCACCTTCAGGTCGGGCCGCGAGCGGAACTCCTGGTAAGGGCGCTCGCGCGAGCGCGCGTCGCTTCGCTCGTCTCCGCAGCCGGCGGCGGCGAGGGCGGCCGCGGCCAGCCAGAGCAGCAGCAGCAAGGGTGCGGGGCGGCGGAAAACGCTCAGATCGCGGGACTGTAATCGGTTCGCCCGCTCGCGTCCGAGCTCAGCGCCGGGCCGGGGTGACAGTCGCCCGCGCCGCTCGCACCTCCACCTGGTCGATCCGGTCGAGCCATGGCAGCGCCTCGAGGCGCCCGAAGAGCTCGCGCGCCTCGAGGAGAAGCGGAAGCGCCTCGTCCGCGCGACCCTTCTCCCCGAGCCACTCCGCATGCTCCACGAGCGAGACGGCGAGCCAGAACGGGACGGCGATCTCGCGGAAGCTGGTAGCCGCCCGTATGAACCCCTCCTCCACCTTCGCGTCCTCGCCCCTTCGCGACGCGAGACGGGCGCAGAGGCGTGCGAGCTGCGCCTCGGGATACGGCGTGCGGTCGACTGGGGGAAGCCGGCCGTGGCGGGCGAGCAGGGCCGCGGCCCGCTCGAGGTCGTCGAGGGCGAGCGCAGCCTCGACGGCCTCGACGAACGCCTCGTTCGCATACATGAGCGCAAGCGATTCGCGGCCGCTCTCGATCCCCTCCTCGCCCGCTTCGAGCGCTTCTGCGTGTCGTCCTTCCGCCCGCCGGACGATCGCGCGCGCGACGGAGTGGGCCGCTCGCACCTGGAGGTCGCCCAGCTCCTCGACGCTGGGAACGTAAAGCGCGCTCCTGGCGTCTGCGAGGTCGCCGCGACTCGTCTCGATCCGGACGAGCGGGTATGCGCGCATGACTCGGACAAGCGGCGTCTGCCGCAGGAGGTCCTCGGGAATCTCGGCGATTCTCGCCACCGCCTCCTCCCAGCGACCGGCGAAGACGAGCCCCTCGGCGAGGGTGGCGAGAAGATGCGCCTCTCCGTAGCGGTCGCCTCGCCTCCGCACGAGGGCAAGGCCGCGGGAGGCGTACTCGATTGCCTCTTCGTGCCGGTCGCGGGCCTGCGCGGCGACCGCGAGGTTGTTGTAGGCGCGGACCGCCTCCGCGGAGAGATCGTTGTCGAGGGCGACGACGAGCGCTCGCTCGAGGAGGGCTCGACTCTCCTCCGGGCGGCGCTCGAAGACAAACGCCTTCGTGTTCAGGCCCTCGGAGATCAGCGCTGGGATGCGGAGCGACTCGGCGAGCTCGAGGGCGAGCTCGACGTGCCTGCGAGCCAGGGTCCGGTCGCCGGTGAAGGTGTAGAGGGCCGCGAGCTGGCGGGCGGCGGCCGCGAGATCGGCGTCGCCGCCGCCTTCGGCGAGCACGGGCAACGACCCTTCCAGGCGGCTGATCGCTTCGTCTATCCGACCCTGCGCTGCGATCACTCGTGCGAGCTCGGCGGAGGCGGCCCCGGCGCGGCGTCCCCGGTCGCTCCCTTCCACGAGCGCGATCGCCGCCTCGTAGTGCGAGCCGGCGTCCTCGAGCGAGCCGCGCATGAAGGCGGCGGCGCCGGCCCGCTCGTGGAGCTCCGCGCAAAGCAGCGGGTCGTCGGCGAGCTCGACGGCCTGCTCGAAGTAGCGCTGCGCCTCGACGTGCGCGGCGAGGGAAGCCGCCCGCTCGCCCGCGGCGCTCAGCCGGTTCCGCGCCCTCGCCTTGACCTCGTCCGCGTCGGGGGCGTCGGGCGCCGCGCGCAGCGCGGCGAGATAGTGAGCTGCGACGACCTCGACGATCTCGTCCTCGTCGCCCTCCCAGCTCGTCTCGAGGTGGTCGGCCACGGCGAGGTGGCGCGTCTTGCGCTCGCGAAGGGAGAGCGTGTCGTAGGCGATTTTCTGCATGAGCGCCTGGACGAACCCGTACTGGCCGCGCTCGGGGGACCAGGGGTCGGCCTCGAGGGCGAAGATCTCCTTGCGGACCAGGGACTCGAGCAGGCGCTCGACGTCGGCACCGTCGTCGCCAGCGACGGCGGCGACTGCCCGCTTCCGGAAGGTCTTCCCCAGGACGGCCGCATCCTCGACCAGCCGCCGCTCCTCGGACGGCAGTCCATCGAGCCGGGCAGCGACGAGCGCGTGCAGCGTCTCCGGCACCTCCAGCGTCTCGATCGGGGCCGTCGTGCGGTACTCGCCCTCGACGCCGACGAGCACGCCGCGATCGAGCAGCATGCGGACGGTCTCGACGGCGTAGAGCGGGATGCCCTCCGCCTGCTCGCGAATGCGCGTGCGGACGTCGTCGGGAAGGCCGGGGACGAGCCCGCGGAGCACGTCGTCCATCGCGGCGGGCGAGAGCGGCTCGAGGAAGAGCGAGTGGAAGTTGCGCTTGCCTGCCCCCCACGTCGGGCGGCGGTCCGCGAGCTCCGGGCGGGCGAGCGTGACGACGAACAGGCGGTGGTTGCGAGACCACTCGAGCAGGTACTCGATGAAATCGAGCAG
This sequence comes from Actinomycetota bacterium, assembly GCA_030861005.1. GTDB lineage: Bacteria > Actinomycetota > Thermoleophilia > Gaiellales > Gaiellaceae > JALZFU01. The sequence goes on along the minus strand of JALZGN010000018.1, from coordinate 1,545 downwards.
GCTCGCGTCTGCCCACTGCAGGTCCTCGAAGACGAGGACCGTCGGCGCCCGGTCTGCCATCCGCTCGAAGAACAGGCGCCAGGCCGAGAAGAGGTCCTCGCGGTCGGGCGCGATGTGTCCGGAGAGACCGAGGAGGTGAGCGAGGCGCGGCGCCACCCAGTCCCGCTCCTCGGGGTCGGCGACGTGGAGGGCGATCGCTTCCCGGAGCTTCGCCTGCGCCGAGGCCGGTTCCTCGTCCTCGGTCAGCCGGGCTCGCATGCGAACCATCTCCGCGAGCGCCCAGTAGGCGACACCCTCGCCGTAGGCGAGGCAGCGGCCCCGGTGCCAGAGAACGTCGTCGGCGAGCCCGTCGACGTACTTCTCGAACTCCCACGAGAGCCGGGACTTGCCGACGCCCGCCACCCCGACGACGGAGACGAGTCGCGCCCTCTCCTCGCCCGCCGTGGCATGGAAGAGCTCCTTCACGAGGCGGAACTCGGCCGCCCTGCCGACGAAGGGCGGCTCGAGACCCGGGGTGCGGCCCGTACCGCGCCTGGCGGCGATGACGCGGATCGCGCGGGAGAGGCGAACGCGCTCGGCCTTGCCCTTGAGCTCGTGCGCTCCGGCGTCCTCGTAGACGATCGCTGCCTGGCTCGCCCGCCTGGTCGCCTCGCCCACGAGCACGGTGCCCGGGTCGGCGACGGCCTGGACGCGCGAAGCCGTGTTGACGAGGTCGCCCGCGACCATCCCCTGCCCCTCGGCGGCAAGGGTGACCGCCGCCTCGCCCGTCACGACGCCCGCGCGCACGCGCAGCTCCTGCGCTCCGACCTCACCTCCGAGCGCGGACACGAGGTCGACGAGCTCGAGCGCGGCTCGCACCGCCCGCTCGGCATCGTCCTCCTGGGCCGCCGGCGTCCCCCAGACCGCCATGACGGCATCGCCGATGAACTTCTCGACGGTGCCGCCGTAGCGGCCGATCACCTGCCGCGCCGACTCGAAGTAGCGGGAGAGAAGCTCCCGAACATCCTCGGGATCGCGCTGCTCGGAGAGGGTGGTGAAGCCGACCAGGTCGGCGAAGAGGACGGAGACGAGGCGGCGCTCGGCGGCGGGAGGGGGACGCGGCTCCGCTCGCGCTTGCGAAAGCTCGCCGGGCGGCGAGCCGACGAGGGGCGTCCCGCACTCGGCGCAGAAGCGCTGGCCCGACGCGTACGGCGTCCCGCAGGAGGGGCAGGGACGCGCGAGGGGCTTGCCGCACTCGACGCAGAACTTGGCGCCGACGACGTTCTCGCTGCCGCAGTTGCCGCAGGACACCATCCGCCTAGCTCCCGACCGTCACGAGGGGCGAGCCTCGCTCGCTCCGATCGATGCGGTCGAGCCAGGGCAGGGCGTCGAGCCGGCCGAAGATCTCGCGCGCCTCCAGGAGGAGCGGGGTCGCCTCGTCGGCGCGCCCGTTCGCTCCGAGCCACTCGCCGTGCTCGACGAGGGCGACGGCCAGAAAGAAGACGAAGCCGGATTCACGGAAGCCGCGCGCCGCAGCGTCGAAGAGCTCTTGCACGTCGTCGTCAT
>JALZGN010000331.1 GCA_030861005.1 Actinomycetota bacterium | reverse complement strand
CGGTTGGCCTCCCGGAGCGCGAAGGGCTCCTCGTCCGCGGGGTCGCCGAGCAAGCACCCGCGGCCAACGCCGGGATCGAGGAGGGCGACCTCATCGTGGCGGCTGCCGGCGAGCCGGTGCACCGCGTCGACGACCTCTTCGGGGCTCTCGACGAGGCCGTGCCGGGGGGCTCGCTCGAGCTGACGATCGTCCGTGGCGTCGACGAGCGAAAGGTGGCGGTCGCACTCCCGCAAGACGGGACGGAGGAGTGAAGTGGCGACCGTGGCCACTCCATCCGAGGTCGAGGCGCTCGACGCATACTCGCGCACGGTCGTCGCGGTCGCGGAGGCGCTCGCTCCCTCGGTCGCGCATCTCCGCGTCACCCGGCCCGGTCGCGGCGGCCGCGTCGCGGCCGGGGGCGGAAGTGCCGTCGTCCTGACCGCCGACGGTTTCTTGGCCACCTCCGCGCACGTCGTCGCCGGCCGGGGGAGCGGAGGCCGAGCGGCCTTCGTCGATGGAAGCGAGCTCTCCTTCTCGGTCGTCGGACGCGACCCGCTCTCGGATCTGGCCGTCCTTCGCGCGGACGGCTCGAGCCTCGTCCCCGCCGAGCTTGGCGACGCGGCGTCGCTCCGTGTCGGTCAGCTTGTCGTCGCGATCGGAAACCCGCACGGGTTCGCCGGCTCGGTCACCGCGGGCGTCGTCTCGGCGCTCGGGCGCTCGCTCCCTGCGCGGACGCGGGGCTCCTACCGCGTGATCGACAGCGTGATTCAGACGGACGCCGCGCTGAACCCGGGGAGCTCGGGCGGGGCGCTCGTCGACAGTCATCGGTCCGTGGTCGGGATCAACACGGCCGTCGCCGGCGTTGGACTGGGGCTGGCGGTGCCCGTGAACGCGGCGACGCGGAAGGTGATCGCCTCGCTCATGAGTGACGGGCGCGTCCGACGCGCGTACCTCGGAATTGCGGGCGGCGCGCGGCCCGTCCCGCCGCGTCACCGGGCCGATGCCACTCTTTCGTCGTGCGTCGAGGTGGTCGAGGTCGTCGACGGGAGCCCGGCCGCGCGCGCGGGACTTCGCGCCGAGGATCTCATCGTGAGCGTGGCCGGAACGCCGGTCGGACGGGTCGACGACCTCCAGAGGCTGATGGTCGCCGAGCTGATCGGAACCCCGGTTCCGGTGACGCTGATCAGGAGCGGACGTCGCCTCGAGGTCGAGCTCGTCCCGGACGAGCTGGAGACGTGAAGCTAGGGGCGCGCGGCGCGCGCCGGGCGCGCCCACCGGCGAAGGGCGTCGACGATCACCTTGAGGCGCCGGCCCTCATCCGTCAGCCGGTACTCGACGTGCGGCGGGCGCGAGGCGATCACCTCTCGCCGCAGCACTCCCGCCGCCTCGAGGTCCGAGAGCCGCGCGGCGAGCGTTCGCGGCGGGATGTCGCCGAGCGCCTGGCGGAACTCGTTGAAGCGAACGGCGCCGCCGTGCGCGGCGTAGAGGATCTGGAGGAGCCACCGGCGCTCGAGGAGATCCGCGGCGCGGCGGATCTCCTCGGGAACCGGCTTGCACCTCCGGCAGCGCACTGCTGACGACCGTTACGCCGCGATCCGCTCCACGGCGGGAGCCGGCTCGAGCGCGAGCTCGAGCACCTCACGAAGCGTCATGACGGGATGGAACGCCATCTCGTCGCGGACGTGCGCCGGCACGTCGTCGAGATCGGCGCGGTTTCGCTCGGGGAGGATGACGTCCGTGAGTCCCGCCGCGTGCGCGGCCAGCACCTTCTGCTTCAGGCCGCCGATCGGAAGCACGCGCCCCTGGAGCGTGACCTCGCCCGTCATGCCGACCGTGTGCCTGACTGGACGGCCGGAGAGGAGGGAGGCGAGCGCCGTCGTCATCGTGATGCCCGCGCTCGGCCCGTCCTTCGGGATCGCCCCCGCGGGCACGTGGACGTGGAACGACGTGCCGTCGAAGCCGCGCTCGTCGATCCCGAGCTCCTCGGCGTGGCTGCGAACGTACGAGAGCGCGATCCGCGCCGACTCCTTCATCACGTCGCCGAGCTGGCCCGTGAGGAGGAGCTGCTCCTCCTTGCCCGCCATCGCGGTCGCCTCGACGAAGAGGACGTCCCCGCCGGTTCCCGTGACGGCGAGCCCCGTCGCGACGCCGGGGACGGCCGTTCGCTCGGCCGCCTCCTGGAAGAACTTCTGGCGTCCGAGCGCGTCGCGAACGAGCTCGAGGTCGACGACGACGGGAGGCTCGGCCGTCCTCGAGGCGATCCGCGTGGCCGTCTTGCGGAGGAGCGTCCCGAGTTCGCGCTCGAGCTGGCGGACGCCCGCCTCGCGCGTGTAGTCGCTGACGACGAGCTGGAGGAGCTCGTCCGAGACCTCGACTTCGTCCTCGAGCAGACCGTTTCGCTCGCGCTGTCGCGGCCAGAGGTAGCCCCGTGCGATCGCCACCTTTTCGTCGACCGTGTAACCGTCGAAGCGGATCACCTCCATGCGGTCGAGGAGCGGAGCCGGAATCGTGTCGGCGATGTTCCCCGTCGCGATGAAGACGACCTCGGAGAGGTCGAGCTCGACGTCGAGGTAGTGGTCGCGGAACGAGTGGTTCTGCGCGGGATCGAGCACCTCGAGCAGGGCGGCGGAGGGATCGCCGCGCCAGTCGGCACCGACCTTGTCGACCTCGTCGAGCATGATCACCGGGTTCATCGTCCCGGCATCGCGAAGGGCGCGAACGAGCCGACCGGGCATGGCTCCGATGTACGTTCGCCGATGGCCGCGGATCTCGGCCTCGTCGCGCACACCGCCGAGCGACATGCGAACGAACTCGCGACCGAGCGCCCGCGCGATCGACTCGCCGATGGAGGTCTTGCCGGTCCCGGGCGGCCCGATCAGCGTCAGGATGGCGCCGGAGCGGCGGTCCTCCTTGATCCCGCGCTCCTCCCGCAGCTTCCGGACGGCCAGGTACTCGACGATCCGGTCCTTCACGTCCTCCAGGCCGTAGTGGTCGGCGTCGAGGACGTCTCGCGCGTAGTCGGGGTCGAGCCGCTCCTCCGAGCGCTTCGCCCATGGCACGGCGCAGAGCCAGTCGAGGTACGTGCGAATGACCGACGCCTCTGCGCTCTGCTCGCCGATCGCCTCCAGCCGCTTGAGCTCCCGCTCGGCCTGCGCTCGCACGGCGTCGGGCATCCCGGCCTCGTCGATCTTCGTGCGGTACTCGTCGATGACCGAGCCCTCGTCCTCGCCGAGCTCCTTCCGGATGGACTCCATCTGGCGGCGCAGGACGTACTCGCGCTGTTGCTTGGCGACGCCGGACTCGACGTCTTCGCGGATCGCCCGGCGCACCTGCAGCTCGGCGAGCCGCTCGCGCTGCAGCTCGACTGCGTGCTCGAGGCGCTCGCGGAGATCGACTGCCGCGAGCACGGCCACCTTCTGCTCGAACGTGAAGTCCGGCGCGTAGCCGACCGTGTCCGCGAGCGCGCCCGGCTCGGTGATCGAGCGGACGAACGCCGCGATCCGCCCGTCGTCTCCGCGGAGCTCGAGAATCTCCTCGACGACCGCGCGGTACTCGCGCTCGAGCTCGCGGATTCGCCCGTCGACCGGCTGGTCCTCATCGGGCCGCTCGTCGACTTCGACCCGCAGCCGCCCGCGGCTGTCGGTGTGCGCGGCGCCCGCGATCCCTCGGTGGAGTCCCGAGAGCGCGACCGCGCGCGCGCCGCCCGGCAGGCGGACCCGGTCGCGGACCTCGGCGACCGTTCCGACGCCGGCAAAGTCGTTTCCGTGACGCGGGACGAGGAACACACGGTCTTCGTCGCCGACGTCCACCGTCAGCGTCACGTCCATGTTCGGGAAGACGACGACGTCTTCGAGAGGTACGAGCAAGAGGGTGCTCAAGTAGCTCACTCTCCTATCTGCATCTTATTAGGTAGTAACTATAACCTTTGAACCACACATGGCATTCCGATCGGCAGTGAGCGACGAGCGCGCCGAGCGACCGGCGGAGCGCGAGGCTCGCCGCGCGAACCTCCGGCGGGTGGCAAGCCTTTTCCGCCCGTACCTGGTTCGGCTCGCGACCGTCATGGCGCTGATCCTCGTCTCCGCCGGACTCGGGATCGTCTCGCCCTTCCTCCTTCGCGCGGTCCTCGACGACGCGCTGCCCGAGCGAGACGGCGCGCTTCTGAACGCGCTCGTCGGCGGGATGATCGCGATCGCCGTCGCGACCGGCGTCCTCGGAGTCGCGCAGACGCTCCTCTCGAACCAGGTCGGTCAGCGCGTCATGCACGACCTCCGCTCGGCCGTCTACCGCCACCTCCAGCGGCTCTCGCTCGCGTTCTTCACCCGCACACGGACGGGCGAGGTGCAGTCGCGGATCGCGAACGACATCGGCGGTGTCCAGAACGTGGTGACGACGACGGCGACCTCGATCGTCTCGAACGCGACGACGGTTCTCGCGACCGTCGTCGCCATGTTCCTCCTCGACTGGCGGCTCTCCGTCTTCGCGCTCGGGCTGCTGCCGCTCTTCGTCCTCCTGTCGCGCCGCGTCGGGGCCGAGCGGCGCCGGATCACGACCTCGCGGCAAGAGACGATGGCCGACATGGCGACGCTCGTGCAAGAGTCGCTCTCCGTCTCAGGCGTCCTTCTCGGAAAGACGATGGGACGCTCGGCGCAGCTCGCCGACCGCTTCCAAGACGAGTCTCTTCGCCTTGCCGATCTCGAGGTGCGCCAGCGGATGGCGGGCCGCTGGGTGATGGCCTCGATCCAGATGACGTTCGCGATCATGCCGGCCGCCGTTTACTGGTTCGCGGGCCAGCCGTTCGTCGGTGCCTCGATCTCGATCGGGACGCTGGTCGCGTTCACGACCCTGCAGACTCGCCTCTTCTGGCCGATCGGCTCGCTCCTGAACGTCGGCATCGACGTCCAGACCTCCCTCGCCCTCTTCGACCGAATCTTCGAGTACCTCGACCTCCCGGTCGACCTCGACGAGCGCGCCTCGGCGCAAGACCTGTCCCGCGTGAAGGGCGACGTTGCGTTCGAGGGGGTCTGGTTCCGCTACGGGGAAGACTGGATCCTTCGCGACGTCACGTTCGACGTTCTGGCGGGAACGACGACCGCGATCGTCGGTGAGACCGGGTCCGGCAAGACGACGCTCGGCTACCTCGTCGCGCGCCTCTACGACGTCGACCGCGGGCGGGTGGCCGTCGACGGCGTCGACCTCCGCGACGTCAGCTTCGCCTCGCTCGCCGAGGCAGTGGGCGTCGTCGCCCAGGAGACGTATCTCTTCCATGCATCGGTCCGGGAGAACCTCCGCTTCGCGAAGCCGGACGCGACCGACGCCGAGATCGCGGACGCGGCTCGCGCGGCTCACGTCCATGACGTGATCGCCGCGCTTCCGGACGGGTACGAGACGCTCGTCGGCGAGCGCGGCTACCGCTTCTCGGGCGGAGAGAAGCAACGGATCGCGATCGCGCGGACGATCCTGCGAAACCCGCCGATCCTCGTCCTCGACGAGGCGACGAGCGCGCTCGACGCCGAGACCGAGCTCGCGGTTCAGGAGGCGCTCGACCGGCTCGCGGAGGGCCGGACGACGATCGCGATCGCCCACCGGCTCTCGACGATCAGAAATGCCGAGCAGATCGTCGTTCTCGACCGCGGTCGCGTCGTGGAGCGCGGGACTCACGACGAGCTTCTCGAACGGGGCGGCCGCTACGCGGCTCTCGTCTCTCGTGACGCCGCCGTCGGTCGTGCGCGCGAGGAGGAGCAACCGCCGCGCCTGCGCGCCACGGCCGGCTACGCTACCTCGTGATGCCGCCGAAGGTTCAGAAGACGGACGAGGAGTGGCGGCGCGAGCTCGCGCCTGAGCAGTACGCGATTCTCCGCGAGAAGGCGACCGAGCGGCCGTGGACGGGCGAGTACAACTCGACGAAGGAGCCGGGCGTCTACCGCTGCGCCGGGTGCGGAGCCGCGCTCTTCCGGTCGGAGGCGAAGTTCGAGTCCGGCACCGGCTGGCCGAGCTTCTACGCGCCGGCGAACGAGGACGCCGTCGAGACCGAGGAGGATCGCTCGCTCTTCATGCGGCGCACGGAAGCTCTCTGCGCGACGTGCGGCGGCCACCTCGGCCACGTCTTCGACGACGGCCCGGCCCCGACCGGCCTTCGCTACTGCATCAACTCGGCCGCGCTCGCGCTCGACCGCGCCGCCGAGCGGACGTCCTGAGCCGACCGCTCGTTTTGCGGACCCCTACGCCGGGCATGCTCGCGACGAGCGACGAAGGGAGGGAAGCGTGTCCTCGACCGAGTGGGAAGAGACAGGCGACGAAGAGACGGAGCTCGTCGATCCGGACGAGATCGACGACGCGCCCGCCGGGAGCGGCGACGACGTGACGGGAGCCGAGGAGGGGGAGACGGGCGCGGGGAGCAGCTGGACGAGCGGCGGTGGCACGCTCGGGCCCGAGTCCTCCGACGAGGTCTAGCCGACTCGCTCGCAAGCCCTGTGACGAGGGCGCCTCACGGGGCGCCCTACGTCTAGCGCGAGCCCGAGTAGCGCCGATTCCCGCGATCGGCGGCGGCCCGGGTCGGCTGTGCTCCCGACGGGCTACATTCGTGTCGTGAACGCGCTACGAGCGATCGGCGCGCGCGCGCAGGAGGCCCTCGCCGCGGGCGATGCCGCTGGACGCGCCGAAGGAGCCGCGTGGCCATGACGCGCGAGGAAACGGGCGCGCGGCCACGACGGGCCCGCCTCCGCCGCTTCGCGATCGCGAGC
>JALZGN010000320.1 GCA_030861005.1 Actinomycetota bacterium | reverse complement strand
CATGACACGGGTCCCGCGGCAATCGGGCCTACGGCTTCTGCTCGCCCTTCGTGTTCTCGAAGCCGCTCGGCGGGTCCGCCTCGTAGGGGAACGTCGTGAGGTTCGGGACGTCGTTCGCGTCGACGCCGTCCCCCAGCGCGTCCGCGGCCGGGTTCCCCTTGAGCTTCCCGGCGACGGCACGCTCGGCGATGTCGATCACATCGTCCTCGAGACGGCGGCCGTTCGGCCAGCCCGCGAGGTCGTTTCCGAAGACGCCGAGGCGGTTCGGGGAGGCGCTCGGCGGAATCGAGAGGTTGATGCGGAGCATGTCGGCTAGCTTCGGGCCCGTGTAGTTCAGGCCCTTGACGCCCGTGAGGAGCACAGCCACGAGGTCGTCGCGGTTCCGCTCGGGCGCGTTCACCACGCCCGGGTAGAGCTGGTTGATCGCGGCGGCCAGGAGCGGCCGCCGGTAGAAGCGGGCGTACTCGGCCTCGTTCGCCGGCGAATCGGCGTTCCACTCGTCCTTCAGGCGGGTCGGGATGATGACCTCGTTCACGAGCGGATTGGCGAGCCGAGACACCTGCACCCACCGCGAGCGGCGGTGTCGGCCCGTCAGGCCGGTGCCGGCGGCCTGGGCCGCGGCCGCGCGCGCGCGAGTGCGCCGGACCGACGCGCGGAGGCGATCCGTCGTCGCCCAGAGGCCGACCACGTGATCGCGGTCATCAAGCTTCGCGATCGGAATCTGGAGCGCGATCGCGTGGACCGCGTAGCCGGCGAAGAAGTCCTTCCCGCCGCCCATGTTCCCCGTCCCCCGACGGAAGCCGACGAGATCGAAGATCGCGCCGATATCGCCGAAGAACGCGTCGTCGCGCTGACCGGCGAAGACGCGGCCGCCGCCCGCGAGGTCGTACACGCGCGAGCGGGCGAGACTCGCGTAGTCGGTCGTCCCGTAGAACGTCTGGTTCGTGCGCGGGCCGATGTTGTCCGGCGGTGTTACGCCCCGCGCAACGACGCGCGCTCGGCCGTGCGCGACCCGCGTGACGGTGTAGCGCTGGACCGTGTTCGCGAGGAAGAGCGGGTCTTTCCCGTTTCGAAACCGGAATCGGTACGTCACGTCGGGGCGCGCGTCCCCGTTCCGGTCGATCTTGACGTTGTAGCGGGCTTTCTGCGAGAACCGGTAGTACATCGGGCCCGCGGCCGGATCCTCGGCCGGGATCCAGTTCGAGACGATCGTCAGCGTGTCGGGCCGATCGGCACTTCGAAACGCGTACAGGTCGGTGTTGTCGGCGGCCGGATCCTCGGAAATCGCAGGCGCCTCTCGATGGCTCGACGACGCGGCCTTCTCGGGGCTCGGCCCGCGCGCCGCCGCGACCGCGACGACGGTGACGAGCAGCCCGAGCAAGACGGCTAGCTTCCTCATTTCCTCTCCTCCCTTAGACCTCTGGTTGTCGCGGCGGATTCGCCGCCCGTCGCGATCCGGTTCATGAACCGGGAGGCGATCGCCGCACGAATCGCCCGGATGGCGGTGTTAGCGTTCTCCGCGCGCGTCCAGCGCGCGCCGACGATGAGGCTGCGGAGGGACCACGCCCACCTCTCGGACGAGGCGCTCCTCGCGCTCGTCGAGGGCTCGGACGACGCTGCCCTCGCCGAGCTCTACGACCGATACGGGCGCGTTGCGTTCCGCCTCGCATTCCGCGTTCTCCGGGACCGGGCGCTCGCCGAGGACGCCGTTCAAGAGGCGTTCCTGGCCGTCTGGCGCGCCGCGTCCCGCTTCGCCGCGAGCCGCGCGAGCGCGCGCACCTGGATCCTCACGCTCGTCCACCGCCGCGCCGTCGACCTCGTCCGCCGGGAGGAGCGCCGCCGCGCCGAGCCACTCGACGCCGCCCCGGAGGACGGGGACGAGGGCACGGAGGCGGCGGCGTGGCTCGCGGTCGAGCGCGACCGCGTGCAGGGGGCGCTGCAAAAGCTCCCCGACCAGCAGCGCGAGGCTCTCGAGCTCGCCTACTACGGAGGCTTCACGCAATCGGAGCTCGCGGAGAGGCTGGGCGAGCCGCTGGGTACGATCAAGAGTCGGATGTTCAACGGGCTGAGTCGCCTCCGCGACCTCTTGCAGGAGGGGCTCCCCGAGGAGGAGCGGTGGAGAGGGACGCGATCCACGACCTGACCGCCGCCTACGCGCTGAACGCGCTCGACCGGGACGAGGAGGCCGAGTACGAGGCGCACCTCGACGCGTGCGAGCCGTGCCGAAGGGAGCTCTGGTCGCTTCGAGAGGCGGCGAGCGCGCTTGCCTTCGCGGCCGAAGGACCCGCCCCGCGGCCCGGCCTCCGGAGCCGGATCCTCGCCGAGGCCCGAGGCGAGCGAGCCCCGCCCGTCGCGCGTCTGCGT
>JALZGN010000318.1 GCA_030861005.1 Actinomycetota bacterium | reverse complement strand
GTCTTGTCGGGCGGAACCTTCCAGAACCTCCGCCTGCTCTCCTCCACACGTACGCGTTTGGAGAGGCTCGGCTTCCGCGTCCTCGCGCACCGCCGGGTGCCGCCGAACGACCGCGGCATCAGCTACGGCCAGGCCGCCGTCGCGGCAGCGAGAATCGGCTCGCCCGGTTGAGCTCGCGCGATTCAGCGGGGTCCGGCTTGTCCCTGCCGTAGGATCCGGCGATGCTCACGCGCGAGGCCGCCTGTAGCTGCGGGCAACTTCGTCTGACCGCGGAGGGAGATCCGAGCCGAGTCTCCATGTGTCATTGCCTTGCTTGCCAGCGGCGGACCGGGAGCGCGTTCGGGATCCAGGCGCGCTTCCCGGCCGATCGGGTCCGCATCCTCGGCCGCTACGCCGACTACGCGCGCACCTCCGACGGGGGCGAGGAGCGGACGTTTCGCTTCTGCCCGAGCTGCGGCGCCACCGTCTTCTACACGACGGCGACGGCGCCGGACGCGGTCGCGGTCCCGGTCGGGGCGTTCGCCGATCCCTCCTTCCCACCCCCAACCGTCTCCGTCTACGAGTCGCGACGGCATCCCTGGCTGTCGGTGCCAGCCGCGATCGAGCACGAGGACTGCTAACGGCTTGGGTGAAAGACGACGGCTGCGAGCTCCGTCCGGGCTTCGCGCGGGACCCCTGAGGGCGGTTCTCCCTCCTCAGAACCGCGAGGATCTCCTCGAGGAGCTGGAGATAGTCCCGGCGCGACCCGCGTCCCGCGCATAATCAGTGGCGAGCAACAGCACTCTCCCATGAGAGTCGGGTTCGGCTCGCTCACCGGCCAGCGCGGTCCCGCCGACACGCGCTCGGACGGCGAGCGCTACCGCGAGACGCTCCCGCTCGCGGTCGAGGCCGAGCGGCTCGGCTTCGACTCCGTCTGGCTCTCCGAGCACCACTTCTTCGAGGACGGGTATACGCCGTCGCTCCTCGTCCACGCGGCCGCGATCGCCACCCGGACGAACCGGATCGCGATCGGCACCGGCGTCCTCCTGGCGCCGCTCCACCATCCCCTCCGGCTCGCGGAGGACGCGGGAACGGCGCAACTGCTAGCAGATGGTCGTCTGATCCTCGGCATTGCACAAGGTTGGAGGCGCGAGGAGTTCGACCGGCTCGGAATTCCCTACACCGGCCGGCATCTGCGGCTGGAAGCGATCGTCCGCACGCTTCGCGAGAGCTGGGCGAACGGGCGGGTGACGCCGAAACTCGACCGGCAGCCACCGATTTGGGTCGGAGCGATGAGCGAGCCGGCCGTGCGGCGGGCGGCGCGCCTCGGCGACGGCTACCTCGCGTCTTGGTCGACGGTCGAGGAATTCTCAACGCGGGTCGGCTGGGCGCGAGAGGAAAACCCCGATGTCCAGCTGGCCATCGTCCTCCCGACCTTCGCCTGGGAGGGGGACTACCTCCGCCACATCCGAGCACCGCTTGCCTACTACGTCTCCTGCTTCGAAGGAAACAGCGCGATCCCCGAAACGCTCGTCGCCGGAGCACCGGACGCGGTGGCCGAGCGGATGCTCGCCTACGAGGAGACCGCCGGCGGCGACCTGAGCTACACGGCCGAGTTCTGCTGGCCGGGCCTCGACCGAAACGTCCTCGCCGAGTCGATGGCAATCTTTTCGGAAGCGGTTCTGCCGCTCGTTCGCTAGTCGGCGCCGCCGGGGCGTAGAAGCGAGCGCCGCGGGCGGCCTCTTACCGCATCGCCGCCGGCTCTCGTGCAACGGGAGCGACCGCGGCGACTCGGTCGAGCGCCCGTTCGAAGTCGTCGACGAGATCGTCGGCGCTCTCGATCCCGCAGCTCACCCGCAGGAGATCGTCGGTCACGCCGATGCGCTCGCGCTCGTCGCGACTCAACCCCGCGTGAGACGTGCGAGCGGGAACCGTGATCAAGGTCTCCACCCCGCCGAGGCTCGGCGCGACGCAAGGGAGTTGCAGCGAGTCGAGCAACCGTTCGGCCGCGCCCGCGCCGCCGTGGAGCCGAACGCTCAGCATCCCACCGAAGCCCGAGAGGAGGTTCGCCGCGTGCGAGTGATCGGGATGCGACGGAAGCCCCGGGTAGTTGACCTCCTTCACCTGCGGATGCTCGCTGAGGGCGGTTGCGAGCGCCTGCGCGTTCGCGTTCTGCGCCGCCACGCGGAGCGCGAGCGTCTTCAAACCGCGCGAGAGCAGGTAGCCGGCGCCCGGATCGAGCGAGCCGCCGTAGTGGTTCAAGGTTTTTCGCACGCGCTCGATCCAGCCCGACGTTCCGACGACGCACCCCGCAACGAGATCCGAGTGGCCGTTCAGGTACTTGGTCGCGCTGTGGCAGACGAGGTCGAAGCCAATCGAGAGCGGTCGAAAGTTGACAGGCGTGGCGAACGTGTTGTCGATTACGCTGACGAGCGCGTGTTCGCGCGCGAAGTCGACGATCTCGCGCAGCCGCGCGACGCGCATGAGGGGGTTCGTGATCGTCTCGCAGAGGAAGAGCTTCGTCTGTGACGTAACCGCGTCGGCCCAGGTCTCCGGGCGAGTGGTATCGACGAGCGTGTAGCTCCAGCCGAGGTCGTCGGCGTGCTGGGTGACGAAGTCGTGCGTGCCCCCGTAGAGGACGTCGCTCGCGAGCAAGTGGTCGCCGTTCCGCAGCACCGTGAGCAGACACGCGCTGATCGCCGCCATCCCCGACGCCGTCGCGACGGCCGCCTCGCCGCCCTCGAGCGCCGCGAGCTTCTCGTGCAGATACTCCTGCGACGGTGTCGTGCTGAGCCGGTGGTACTTGATGTCGTGGTAGTCGGTTCCCGGAGGCACCGAGTACACCGTCCCCTGGTAGATCGGAAACACGACCGACCCTTCCGGACCAGGCCGCCGCTCCCCGCCGTGAACCGTCAACGTCTCCATCGCCAGCATGCGGTCGTCTTCGCGCACGTGCACTCCCCTCGTCGCCTCCCGCGTCTCGCCCCAGCCTAACGGCGTCGTCCGGCGAGGGCTGGTTGCGCCCCCGAGCACCGGAAGCTCGACGGGGTCAGTCGGAGGGGCCGCTTGGAAGCGGTCCCTCCGACTTCAATCGCCGTCGGCGCTTCCTACGGCCGCCGGAAGGACGGAATTAGCTCGAGCCGAAGGAGAGACTTGTTCTCCTGGCCCTCGAACTCCTCGGTGATTCTCGCCTCGCCGACGACGTTCTCGTAGCGCTCGGTGCCACCGACGATCGCAACGAAGAACCTCCCCGGTCCCTCTTCTTCGAACGTCACCCCCTGCGCGAGCTCGATCGTGCCCTCACGCAGCTTGACGGTCGCGACGCAGTGGGCGTTCGAGGCTCCGGGGGTCGTCGAGACCAAGAACTCACATTTTCCGTCGAGCGTCCCCTTCTTTTTCGTCTCCGCGCGGTTCCACAGCTCGTCGTGGAAGAAGAACGCATCGCCCGGGCTTACGTCGAACTCGCCCTGCGCCTTCCTGCCGACGTCGAGGAAGTCCTCAGCGACCGTCACGTCGACGAACGTGCGCACCTTCTTCTTCACGATGCCGTGGTCGTCATCGTGACCGGTCGCGTACGCGATGCCGGCTATTGCGAGGACGCCGACGAGCGCAAGCGCCGCCAAGAGAAGCCGCCTTCTCATGTGTGCTCCTTCCATTGCCCCAGGGTACGCGGGCGAGCTTTTCACGCGGGAAGCGCGAATACAAGGGCAAGGCCCGGTCATAGGTGGCGGGCGCACGCACGCGTGCCGGCAAAAGTCGCGGCG
>JALZGN010000282.1 GCA_030861005.1 Actinomycetota bacterium | reverse complement strand
CGCGGCAACCGCCGCTCCCCACCCGGCGACGGTTCCCGCGAGCGCGACCGCGCCGACTTCGGTCGCCGAAAGGAGGACGAGCTGCCAGCGGCGCCCGCCGAACCAGGTCAGTCGCCGCCAGGCCGCCTCGACGTCCCGCCGCATGGTGACCCCGGCGAGGACGGCGAACGCGACGAGAAGGGCGGCCGCCTGACCGCCGATCAGGAGGAGCCGTCTCGCGGCGACGTGACTCGCCTCGGCGGCGCCGGCGAGCTCGCTCGCCGGCGCGGTGACCTCGAACTGGCCGGAACGGGCCTGGAGCGTGGCTCGCGCCCGCTCGACGGCGGCGACGAACGCGCCGACCTTCCACGGATGGACGGCCCCGGAAGCGAGGGGGACGATCCAGCCGTAGCTTCGGTAGATCGCCGCGAGCGCGGGGAGATCTCCGACCTCGTCGGTCCCGTCCGCAAGCACGAAGGGCGCCGCGTCGTCGCGGTGGGGGTTCTCGCCGACGAGCGCCTCGCGCCCCTCGGTGAACTGCGCGAACGGAAGGGCGGAGACGAGCTTCCCCGTGCCGACTTCGACGAGCCGGATGCCGACAGTCGCCCGGACGCGTCCCCGGCCGCCGATCCGCACGACCTCGCACCGAGTCGGCGTGCAGCGCGAAGGGAAGCGCCCGCTCGTGAGTCGCACCCACCGCTCGATTCCGTCGATCCCCGCGATCTGGACCGGGGAGCCGTCGATCCGGACGAGCTTGTACGCAACGACGGAGATCGGCTCGGCGTCCGAGAGCTCGCCGAGGGCGCGGCGCGCTGCCTTGTCGAGCGAGGCGGCGCTCTCGCCCGCGCTCGGAATGCCGAAGTGAGCAACCTGAACCGTCCGGTCCTCGGGCGGCACGCGGCCGAGCGCGCGCGCGAGGCTTCGATCCTGGGCGACGACGCTCCCGCCGACGACGAGCCCGAGGACGGCGGCGCCCGCGGCGACGCCGGCGCCGAGGAGGGCCAAGCGACCGAGCCGCGTCCGAAGGCGCGTTCGAACGAGGGAGAGGGGGAACGCGACTCGGCGGAGGAACGGAGTCACGCTCGCACGCTAATCCCCGCTCTCGCATTACGACCACTGAAGTTTCTTCGCCTTTCGGTAAGCTCAGCTTATGCTCGACGTCCGGCGGATCCGCGTCTTCCGTGAGGTCGCCGAGCGCGGGTCGATCGCGGCGGCGGCCCAGGCGCTCTCGTTCACTCCCTCGGCCGTCTCGCAGCAGATCGCGACGCTCGAGCGCGAGTCGGGGGTGGCACTCCTCGAGCGTGGCCCGCGGAGCGTCCGGCTGACCGACGCCGGTCGGGCGCTCGTCGTGCACGCGGGCGCGATTCTCGCCCGGCTCGAGGCTGCCGAGGCCGACCTGCACGCGATCGCGGGTCTGCGCGGCGGGATGCTCCGGCTCGCCTCGTTCCCGACCGCCTATGCGAGCCTCATGCCGCAGGCGATCGTCGAGTTCGGGCGCCGACATCCGGGCGTCGACCTTCGGCTCACGGAGGCCGACCCGCTCGCGGCGCTCGCGCGCCTGCGCTCGGGCGAGATCGACCTGGCCCTCGTCTACGAGTACGACTACGTCCCGCTGCCCGAGGACGACCTCGTCGAGCGCGTCCACCTCTTCGACGATCCCATTCGCGTCCTTCTGCCTCGCGCGCACGGCACGGCGCCGCGCGCAGCCGTCGCCCTCGGCGACCTCGCCGGGGAGACGTGGATCACGTCGACCGTCCGCTCGTCCTGCCACCAGTTCGTCGCGCGCGCGTGCCGCGCCGCCGGCTTCGAGCCGAGGATCGGCTTCGAGAGCGACGACCACGGCGTCTGGCAAGGGCTCGTCGCGGCCGGCGTCGGGGTGGCGCTCGCGGCCGATCTCGCGACCTCGACCCTGCACGAGGGCGTGGTCGCACGCGCCGTCGCGCTCCGTCCCCTCAAGCGTGGCGTCCTCGCCGCCCACCGAGCCGGCGCGCGCTCGGCCGCGACTACGGCGATGCTCGACGTCCTCGCCGACGCCGTCCCCGACCCGCTCCCCGCGATCGCGAGCGTCGGCTAGGCCTCCGAGGGATCCGCCTCACGAGTCCGGTCCCCAGGACGCCCCTCCGGCGACGCCGTCGACGGGGACCCGTGCGAGCCCGCTCCCGTCGGCGTTCATGACGAGGACGTCGCCCGGGTCGCGGGTGAAGAGGATCCGCTCGCCGTCGGGCGACCACTGGGGACGCGAGTCCTTGAGCTCGCCGCCCGTGAGCACGCGGACGTCTCGGCCGTCCGCGTCCATGAGCGCGACGTGGCCGTCGCGCACGAAGGCGATCCGCGCGCCGTCGGGCGACCACGCCGGCGAGCCGTCCTCGTGCTCGCCGCCGAGGAGCTCGTGCCGCCTCGAGCCGTCCGCGTCCATGAGCCAGAGATCCTCGTTCTCGGACGCGACGCGCGCATAGGCGATCCGCTCGCCGTCCGGGGAGAAGGCGGCCATGTCCTCGTGAACGCGAGGCTCGTTCGTGAGCCTCCGGACACCGGTCCCGTCCGGCCGGATCGCGAAGAGGTCGGTCGCCTCGCCGACCACGCGGGCGAAGGCGAGGCGCGAGCCGTCCGGCGACCACGAGGGCAGGAGGTCCGGGCGCGGGCCGTGCGTGAGCTGCCGAATCCGGGATCCGTCCGGAGCCATCGCGAAGAGGTGCGGGAGGGCCGGCTGCCCCGCCGCGTCGACGAGCGAGCGGACGAAGACGATGGTGCTCCCGTCCGGGGACCAGGCCGCGAACGAGTCGTTTACCGTCTTTCCTCCCAGGGGCGACCGGGTGAGCTGCACCGGGTGAGAGCCGTCGAGCGAGACGACCCAAATCGAGCTCTCGCGCTCGCTGGCGGCGAGAAGGGCGATCGCGATCCGCTCGTCGCCCGCCGCCGCCGGGAGCTCGTTCCGATCCGCGGCCCGACGCGGCGCCGCGGTCGACCGGTGGTCCGGGGAGCGCGTCGCCTCGTCGTCGCCGAGCGAGAACCAGACGAGGGTCGAGCCGAAGACGAGCGCGAAGACGACGAGCGGAACCCCCGCGACCCAGCGGAGGCGCATCCAGGCGGCCATGCAGCTGTACGTTCGCCGCCGGCTCCGGGTTCCCGTGGTGGCGCGACCACGTGGCGGGCGGGAAGCGACGCTACACCAGCCGGCTGCGAGAGGCTTTCGGGCGTGCGTGCGGAAACGCGCGAAGCGGCTCGCCTTCAAAGGGGCTCGAGGAGGCTCCCTTCGCGCACGAGCTCGACGGCGAGCGTCTTGTACCCGGCGTCGTCGAAGAGGACGACGAGCTTATCGCTCTCGTAGCGCTGCACCGTCCCCTCGCCCCACTTCCCGTGCTCGACGCGCGTGCCGAGCGGGAACGGCGCGTCGGTGTCGGCCTGCACGACGCCCGCCTCGCAGTTGTCGCACTTGCCGCACGGAGCCTCGAACTCCTCGCCGAAGTAGTTGAGAACGTACTCGCGCCGGCAGTCCTTCAGCTCGGCGTAGCCGCGCATCATCTCGACCCGGGAGCGCGCCCACTCCGCCCGGCGCTCTTGGGAGCGGACGGCCTCCCGCGCCGTCGCTTCCGGGTCGGCGAGCGCCTCCCGGGGCTCGACCTCGCCCGAGGGGAGGACGCGAACCGCGCCAACCTCCTCGAGCTGCCGCATACCCCCCGCGACCGCGTCGCCGCTCATCTGCTCCTCGGCCGCGAGCGCCTCGGGGTCGACGGGGCCGGCCCGCTCGGCGATCGCCTCGGCAACCTCCTGGACGTCGTCGGCGTCCACGGTCGACGTGCCGGCGAAGAAGCGCCGGAGGCCCACGTCCTCGGGGCGGTAGAAGAGGAGCGCAGTCGCGGGCTTTCCGTCTCGACCGGCCCGTCCCAGCTCCTGGTAGTAGGAGTCGACCGAGTCGGAGACGTCGCGGTGGAAGACGAACCTCACGTTCGGCTTGTCGACGCCGAGCCCGAAGGCGACCGTCGAGACGATCACCTCGACCTCGTCGGCCATGAACGCCTCCTGCGCCTCGTCTCGCTCGCGCTTCCGGAGCCCTGCGTGATACGGGCGGGCGCGGACGCCGCGCTCGCGAAGCGCGGCCGCGGTCTCCTCGCTCGCCTTGCGGGTCGCGACGTAGACGATCCCCGGCTTTGAGGCGTCCGCGACGCGATCGACGAGCTCGTCCTCCTTCTGCGTCTCGTCATGGAAGCGCTCGACGCCCAGCCAGATGTTCGGCCGGTCGAAGCCGCGGACGACGACGACGGGATCGCGAAGGCCGAGGCGCTCGGCGATCTCCTGCCGAACGGGGGGCGCGGCCGTTGCCGTGAGCGCGAGCACGCGCGGGTGGCCGAGCTCCTCGACCGCGGCGCCGAGGCGCAGGTAGTCGGGGCGGAAGTCGTGTCCCCACTCGCTCACGCAGTGCGCCTCGTCGACGACGAAAAGCGTCGGCCTCGCCCGCCGAAGGGCGGCGAAGGTCTCGTCGTTTCCGAGCTGCTCGGGAGCGAGGAAGAGAAACTCGAGCGACCGGTCGGCGAGCGCGGCGAGCACTTCCTCGCGCCGACCCTCCGAGAGACCTGAGTTGAGCTCCGCCGCGGGTATGCCGTCGCGAGCGAGCGACTCGGTCTGGTCTCGCTGGAGCGCGATGAGCGGCGAGACGACAACCGTCGGCCCTTCGACGAGGAGGCCCGCGAGCTGGTAGACGAGGGACTTCCCGTACCCGGTCGGCATGACCGCGAGCGCGTCTCGGCCGGCGAGGACCGCCTGAAGCGCCTCCTCCTGCCCGGGCCGCAGCCGCGGGTGTCCGAATCGCTCGCGTGCCAGACGGCGAGCGCCAGCAAGTGTCCGGCTTCCGCTACGCGATCGGGGAGCCGTCTTCGACCTCCCGATCCGGGGTGACGAGGACGACGCCGTGACGCTCCGAGAGCGCGCCGAGGACGAGGACCTCGCTCTTGAAGCCCGCCACCCGCTTCGGCTCGAACCCGAGAACGCACACCACTTGTCGTCCGAGGAGCTCGTCCGGGCGGTAGTGCGTGAGCTGGGCGCTCGTGCGGCGCGTTCCGCGCCGGCCGAGATCAAGGGTCAGCTTGTAGGCGGGCCTCCGCGCCTCCGGGAACGCCGCGACATCGGTTACGCGGCCGACCGCGAGGTCGAGTCGCTCGAACTCGTCCCAGGTCGCAGGCATGCCCGAGGCTTTCCGAATCCGGCAGCCGGTAATCCCCGGACGGATGGGCGATCGGATCGCGGAGCCGTGGGACGCGCGCACACCGTATTCGTCCGCCGGCGAGTGGCCGGACCGCGTCGACGGGTACCTCGAGGGAGAGCCGGAACGCTGGGTCCAGTCGGCGTGCGTCCTCTGCTCGATGGACTGCGGGCTGGACATCGCCGTGGCCGACGGACGGATTGTCGGCGTGCGTGGCCGCGCGATCGACCGCGTCAACCACGGCCGCCTCGGCCCGAAGGGGCTGTTCGGATGGCAGGCGAACAACTCGCCCGACCGGCTGACGCAGCCGCTGATCCGCCGCGACGGCCGGCTCGAGCCGGCCACGTGGGACGAGGCGATGGGGCTGGTGGTCGAGCGCTCGCGCCAGGTGCTCGACGAGCAGGGGCCGCTCGGGATGGGGTTCTACAACAGCGGACAGCTCTTCCTCGAGGACTACTACACGCTCGCGCTCGTCGTGCGCGGCGGCCTCGGGACGCCGCACCTGGACGGCAACACGCGCCTCTGCACGGCGACGGCCGACGC
>JALZGN010000279.1 GCA_030861005.1 Actinomycetota bacterium | reverse complement strand
ACGCCACGCTGGGCCGTCGACGCTGCGGACTCGTTCCAGCTCGCCGAGCCCTTCAAGCTCGTCGCCTACCGGGGAGAGCACACGCGCTGGGAGGCGCCGCCCCTTGCCGAGGGACGGCGCGTGCGGGCCTCTGACGAGGTGGAGGTAGGGCTCGGGCTCGCCCAGGCGCTCGGCCTCCATCTGCGGGCGACGCTCGCGGCGCAGGTGAGCGGAGGCGGGGAGGTGCGGTTCCGCGTCGTCGGGATCGATCGCATTCTCCAGCACGAAGGGCGCGTTGCCTACGTGCAGCCCGAGCGGCTTCTGCGCGCCGCGCGCTGGTCGGACGAGACCGTTGCCGTGAAACTCGCCCCCGGCGCCGATGCCTCCGCCGTCGACACCGCCCTCGCCCGTGCCGGCTACTTCGCGACGTCGTCCGGAGGTGTCTCCGGCGAGGCCGTCCAGGGGTGGGCGAGCCGGAACGGCGGCTTCGTCTCGATTCTCGTCGCTCTTCTGCGCACGATCGCGCTGCTCGACGGACTCGTCTGCCTGTACGTGCTCGTGCAGATGCTCGCGCTGACGGCGGTGGAGCGCCGCCGGGCGCTCGCGCTCGTCCGGGCCGTCGGCGGGAGCCGGCTTCAACTTGCCGCCGTCTTCGCGGGCTCGGCCCTGGCCGTCGCGGCGCTCGCCGCGCCGGCGGGGATTCTGCTCGAGCGCTACGTCGTCGGCCCTGCCGTCTCGCGGCTCGCCGCCCCGTACGTCTCGCTCCCGCTCGCAGCGAGCGCCGCCCCGATCGCGATCGTCGTCTTCGCCATGCTGACGGCCGCACTCGCCGCGGCATGCTGGGTCGCGCGCGCGGCGTCGTCGAGCCCCATCGTCACGGCGCTGCGGGCGGAATGACGATCCGGGCGCGCCGGTCGCCCGCCGACCCGGCGTAGCGGCCTGGCCTCCCGCCCTGGTAGTCGACGTACGCAAGCTGGCGCGAGACGCGCGCGAGCGGCGAGGGAGCGGGGTCGACAGTCCACGTCTCGAGGACGGCGCCCCCGCCAGGCCGCTCGGTCAAGCGGAACATCCGCGCCTGCTGCGGCCAGTCGGCCAGCGACGAGGTCGTGACGAGGACGAGGCGCGCGCGGCGCTCGACCGAGTTACGGTGCGTGTCGCCCGCGATGGCGGCGACGACGCGCCGGTCGTGCTCGAGCAGCCGGAGTGCCGCATCCCCGCCGGCGCAGGACGCAAGCGGCGCGTGCGAGAAGACGACGATCCAGCGTGAGCCGGCCCGCCGCAGCTCGCGCCGCAGCCACGCGAGCTGCGCGGTGCGCACGACCCCGTCCGCGCCCGCCGTGCGGCGGACGGTGTCGATGGCGATTCCTCGCACGCGCGGGCCGAGCGCGAACGAGTAGTCGAGGAGCGGTCCTCGCCCGCCGTGTCCGCTCGCGACGCGAAGCCCGGCCAGCAGCTCGGCGGCCGGGAGCTCGCGCCGTCCGGCGTCAGGCGGGACTGCGCGGGTGCGCCCGGGGAGTCCGCCGGCGAGGACGGCGTCGACGCTCGACTCGCTCAGGCCGCGGCGCTGCACCGCCTCGAGCGCGTCGCGCTCGAGCGACACGAGCTTGCGGGCGCCGATCGCGACTGCCGCCGTTCGCGCGGTCGGGGCGAGGTTCCCCTGAACGAGCAGGTCGTGGTTTCCGACGACGGGGTACCAGGGGGCACGGAGGCGGGGCGACTCGAACTGCTTCTCCGCTCGCGCGAGCAGGCCGGGGTGACGCGGCGGATCGACGTCCGGGCGGTAGTAGAAGGGATCTGCATTGGAGGCCCCCTGCACGCCGTCGTACCCGGGCGCTCCCGAGTTCGAATCGACGCGACCACCGCGGAGAACGGCGAGCGCTTCCCGGAGCTCGTTCGCCTGCGCGTTGTCGATCAGGTCGCCGGTGACGACGACGCTGTCCGGGTGCTGACGGTTGATCGCGGCGACGACGGCGGCGAGCAGCTGTCCCGAGAGAGCCTCCTGCGGACGAAAGGCCGACGTGAACGGCGCGCCGAGCCGATCGAGCATCTCGAGGCGGGCGGGCGATTCTTCGTCGACGACGTGTGCATCCGTGATCTGGGCCCACGTCGCGAGCACGCGATTCGTGGGCGGCGCGCCGCCTCGCGGTCGCTCGTGCGAGCGGCAGCCGGCGGCCGAGAGGGCGAGCGCGACGAGCGCGGCTGCGACCGCGAGCCTCACCGGGCTACGGTAGCGACCGCGGGCGCGGCGGAGCCGCCGCGCGCGAGCAGGCGACGAAAGGAAGGCGATGAAAGGCGACTTCAGCCGCTTCACGTTCGACGCGGGCAAGCGCTACACGAGCGTGCGACTGCAGCAGGGCCGCGTGAGCCTCGACTCGGACTGGAACGAGCAGGCGGCGATCGACGAGCACGTGGCGCGCCTTCGTTTCGTCGACGCCGTCGGAAACTGTGCCGCGCCGACGCGCGACGGGTTCGCGCTTCGCGCGCGAGGGAGCGCGCTCGAGCTCTCGCCGGGCCGGATGTACGTCGGCGGTCTCCCCTGCGAGCTCGACCGGCGGGCTTCGCTGCACGAAGTCTCGGCTGGTGCGATCGTTCCCTCTCGTGACCGCACCGACCTCCTGTACGTCGACGCGTGGGAGCGGCACGTGACGGCCCTCCAGGACCCCGATCTCCTCGAGCCGGCGCTGGGCGGCAGCGATACCACCACGCGACTCCAGGTCGCGTGGAAGCTGGTCGCGCTCGAGAACGTGCGGAGCACGTCGCGCACGAACCCGGCGGCGCTTCTGCCGCGGCCACCGACGGGAACGATGCGCGCGTCCGCACCTGACCCGTACGCCGGCGAGAATCGTCTCTATCGCGTCGAGATCCACGATGGCGGCGATCCGGGCGAGGCGAGCTTCAAGTGGTCGCGCGACAACGGCTCCGTCGTCTTCGGGATCGACGAGATCGTCGCGCCGCGCGCGCTCGCGCTCACGCCGTTTCCCCGCAACTCGACGCATGCGCTCGACCTCGGCGCGTGGGTGGAAGTAAGCGGCGACGAAAGCGAGCGGAGGGGGCGCAGCGGCACGCTCGCGCGCGTCGAGGAGCTCGAGGCGGCCTCCCGCGTGGCCGTGCTCGATCGCGACGTCTCCGAGCGCGCCGCCGAAGGTCACGCACTGCTTCGTCGGTGGGACGGCAAGGACGGGTCAACGCCGGTCCCGGCGGAAGCAGTCGAGCTCGAGGCGGGCATCTCGGTCCGCTTCTCGGCGGGCTCCTACCGCTCCGGTGACTACTGGACGATCCCCGCGCGGGCGGGCACGCCGAGCGAATGGGCCGGGGACGAGGCTCCGCACGGCGTCGAGCACCGGTTGTGCCCGCTCGCCTTCGTCACCTGGCGAAAGAGCGCGAGAGGATGGACGCCCTCGATCCGCGACTGCCGGCGACTGTTCTCGCCACTCACCCACGTCGAGCGGGAGCTCGCGCAGCTACGGTCGGAGGTCGCGGAGTTGCGTCGGCGCGTCGGCGAGCCCGGCGGGACGCGCTAACGCGCCCAGCGCGCGCTCTTCTTCGAGCTTGCGCAGCTCGACGCGCCGGATCTTTCCGGAGCGCGTTTTCGGAAGCGTCGGGACGAACTCGATCTCGCGCGGATATTTGTACGGAGCAGTCACGCGCTTCGCGTGCTCCTGGAGGGCGCGGGCGAGCTCGTCGGTCCCCTCGTACCCCGGCCGTAGCACGACGAACGCCTTCACGATCTGTCCACGCTCGGCGTGTGCCTTTCCGACGACGGCGCTCTCGGCGACCGCGTCGTGCGCGAGGAGCGCACTCTCGACCTCGAACGGCCCGATCCGGTAGGCCGCGGAGACGATGACGTCGTCCGCCCTCCCCGAGAACCAGAAGAAGCCGTCCTCGTCGCGCGTTGCGCGGTCGCCGGTGATGTACCAGTCCCCACGGAACACGGCGGCGGTCTCGTCGGGCGCATTGTGGTAACCGGCGAAGAGCGTCGGCGGGCGACCACGCAGCGCGACGTCTCCTTCCTCGCCCGCCGCCACCTCGGCCCCGTCCTCGTCGACCACGGCCATCTCGTGTCCGGGGGATGCGTGACCCATCGACCCGGGGCGGATCTCGGCGCCGGGAAAGTTGCCGAGCAGGAGCGTGTTCTCCGTCTGCCCGTAGCCGTCGTGGATCGTCAGGTCGAACGCCTCGCGGAACGTCCTGATCACCTCCGGATTCAGAGGCTCCCCGGCCGAGACAGCATGGCGTACGCGCGACAGGTCGTAGCGGTCGATCCCCGTCACCTTCGCCATCAGGCGGTACTCAGTCGGCGCCTGGCAGAGGACCGTAACGCCAAGGGTCGCGGCGAGCTCGAACCGCTCCTCGGGGTCGAACCCACCCTCGTGGAGGACGATCGCCGCACCGCGACTCCACGGACCCAGGAGGACGTTCCAGATCGACTTGGCCCAGCCCGTGCCGGCGGTGCACCAGACAAGATCGTCGGGGCGAGCGTCGAGCCAGACGGACGCCTGCGAGCGCTTGGCGAAGCAGTACGCGTGGGTATGCACCGCGCCCTTTGGATCCTTCGTCGTTCCAGACGTGTAGAGGATGAACGCATGGTCGCCGGCGGTTGTCTCCTCGGTCGCCGCGGTCTCGCTCTCCTGCGCCAGCCGCCGTTCCGCCGAGTCGAGGAAGACGACGGAGGGCGCCCTCTCGACGAGATCGGGCATGGCATCGACCTCACCCTCGAGGCGCCGCTCGGCGACTACGAGCGCGGCCGCCGAGTGCTGCGCGCGGAACGCGAGGTCGCGCGCGCGCAGCATTTCCGAGCACGGGATCGCGACGGCACCGATCCGGAGCGCGCCGAGGATCACCGCGTGCCACGCCGGCCGTTTCCCGAGCACGACCATCACACGGTCGCCCCGCTCGACGCCCTCGCGCCGGAGCAGGTTGGCCCAGCGCGCGGATGCGCCGGCGATCTCCGCAAACGACACCTCACGCCGGTCGCCCTCCTCGTCGACGAAGACGATCGCGATCCGGTCGCGAGCGTCCGCGAGCCGGTCGACGACGTCGCCTGCGAAGTTGAAGCGGCGCGGTACGTTCCAGCGCCCTCCTCGCGTTGCGTCCTCGGGAAGGATCATCAGGACACGAGTGTCGCCGGTGGAGCGTTCGGGTCGGGTTGCGTCACGGAGAAGTGCTCGAAGCGCGCCTCGAGGCACGCACCCCCGATGATGTCACGAATCGGGTGGAGGGCGGCTTCACCCACCTCGACCTGTGCAACGCCCTCCGCGAGCTCGTCGAGGAAGCGAGCGTGCGTCCGCCTCGTCTTCACCCACCACTACGGCTATCCCGCTCACCCACGTCGAGCGGGAGCTCGCGCAGCTACGGTCGGAGGTCGCCGAGTTGCGTCGGCGCGTCGGCGAGCGAAATGCCCCGCTCTGACGCGCCCGGGTGAGGCAGGTCAGCCGTCCACGAACTGGTATGTCGCTCGTCCGTCGCGAAGGTTCACGAGGCAGCCTGCGATCCTGCCCGTCGCGTAGTCGCTCCCCGGGTTGATGCAGATCGTGCGCCCGATTCGTGCCGCTGCACGCGACTCGTGGATGTGACCGTGGAGCGCGGCAAGCGGCTGGAAAGTCTCGATCGCCTCGCGTACGGCGGTCGAGCCGACGGGGATGAGGTGTGGCTGGTCGGCGACGATCACCGGCCTCAATTCCTCGTCGACCTCAACCGCCGTGTCGAGGCCCGACCTGTACGGGGGGGCGTGGAGGTTGAACACGCACCGCGACGTGTCGGGCACCTGTTCGGCGAGAGCGGCGATCCGCGCGTACAACTCATCCTCGTCGACCTCCCTCGGCGAGTTCCAGGGAGTGCGATTCGAATGTCCCACGGAGAGCATCGTGTATCCGTCGAACTCGACGACTTTTCCGTCGCAGGGCTCGACGTGGCGACCTCGCTCGATAGCAACGTCGAGGCTCGGGGGATCGTCGTTCCCGGGCATCACGAAACATCGAACATCGAGCTGTTCGAGCCGCTCGTCAGCGAGCGCAACCCATCCAGCGAACGTCTGCAGCATGATGCGCTCGAACCACGCTTCCCGCTCGCTTTCGGGTAGCGCCGAGACGCGCGCAACCTCCTCCGTGCTCATCCTCTGCGGGTACATCCCGTTCCCGCGGATGCGCGCCTCGAGCGCTTCGATCTCCTGGTCCGTCACGGCTGCCTCCGTCCGCCCGAAGACCTCGGCGACGACACCCCCATCGTGGCTTACGAGCGGAACGACGACCTTGCCCGTGATGTCTCCGCCCATGACGAGCACGTTCGCGTCGTAGAACTTCGGCGCGTTCAAGAACTTCTTCCAAAGAACCTCGGTTCCATGAATGTCGGAGGCGTAGTACACGCGGATCATCGGCTCGCGGCTGCCACGAAAGAGTCGCATCCGCTACTCAGGCGGGACGTCGCGGTACGCGAGGCGGACATCGATCCCCTGGCGACGGCGAAACGCGCTCGAGACGAAGTAGATGATCGCGGCGGCCGCGTAGACGAGGAGCGCGAGCTCGAGCTTGCCCGGGTTGTCCTGCAGACTCGTCCCCGAGCCCGGATCGGTGAGAAGAATCGTGATCGCAGCCGCGAAGCCGACGAGCGACACAACACCCACGATCGTCAAGACAGGTATGCCAGCAAGTCGCTGGTTGAATGCCGACTTTTCGAATAGATCGGCGCGACGGAACGGCAGGACTATTCCCGACACAGCGGTCACGATCAGCGTTAGCGAGAGACCGAGTAGTACCGAGATGGTGGTGAACCAGGTCGTGAACGCATAGACGGCCGTGCTCGCGATCCCAAGCACCGTGATGATGATTAGAACGAAGACCGGCGCACGGGTCCGCTCGTGGATATAGGACAGTCGTTCGGGCATGAGCCGGTCGAAAGACCACGCGAACATGCTCCGGCTAATCAGCAACATCGTCTGTGGAAGCCAAATGAGGAGCCCGAGCGTGAACCCGATGATGATGAGTGACCCCAGAAACGGGTTCCCCGAGCCGATCGCGGAGATCTCGGGGTAGGCAGGAGCACCTCCAGCAAAGCCGTAGGCCGCGGGGTCGGCGAACCCAAGCTTGCCGTTGAAGTCGTACGTAGAGAAGCGAACGTAGGCAGCAGTGATGCCGAGTAAGATTAGCGTGCCAAGGATCGCGGCGCCCGGAATCGAGTAGACGTGCGCACGTTTTGCTGCTCGAATCTCTCCCGCGAAGTAGTTGCTCGCGTACGTGAATCCGAAAATGAACCAGAAAACAGAAACAGCCTTCACCGACGCCCCCAACGAGAAGTCGCTGGCAGCAAATCCGCCTTTCGTCGCGGATGCATCGAGGGCCTTCGTTGCGTTGTCGGCTCCTAGTCGGCCTGCATAGTCGTTGAAATTCGAAAGGAAACCGGCGTGGTCTTGAAAGAGTCCGACGAAAATGACGATCAGGAACGAGAGGATGTACGTGGCAAAACAGAAGGCCTGAAACCGGAAGAACGGTCGCGTCCCGCCGAAGATGAAGAGAACCGCTGAGAGCACCATGACGGTCGTCCCAGTAATGAAGAGTCCCCAGTCGGTCGAGAACCAATCACCGAAGTCGAGCCAACCCGCTCGGCCGGTGAAGCCGGCAATCATGCGACTAAACGCGCCAATTCCGTACGCGGCAATGTAGGTCGTATAGACGCCGTATACGATCGAAAGCCAGAAGCAATAGCTGAAGTTGGCCATGAATCCGATGGCGGGATGAAGAGTGCGGCTGTTGAAGACATAGTCCCCGCCCGTTCGCGGCATGACGTGCGCGAGAAGGGCGTAGAGGAAAGCTCCCGGCAGGCCGAGCGCGCTCGCAAGCAGGATAGAGAGGAAGGCGTTCGCGCCCAAGTAGTAGAACGGGTAGAGGATCCAGAAGAACGTGAACGTGAGCGCGACGCTCGACCACATCACGTTGTAGTAGAACGCGTCTGTTGTCTTCGCCTCGGCGAGAATCCCGGTCGCCCTTCGTGCGAAGACCCGCTCACCCGCCGCAGTGCTCATCGCTGGACCTCCCGCTCCTCGACTCGCAAACTCCCTCTCCGCCTCCTGAACGTCGGCGCTCGGGGTCCGGGAAGACACCGAGGCCGACGTCCGCTTCGCGATGGCCGTCGCGCCTGCTGTGCCGTGGTCGCCGCCGCCTCGCGCCGCGGCGGCGCGAGCTCGCAGAGGGGAACCTTCATGTCGCCAGCTCGAGCTTGGCGCCAGCGTGAAACGCCATTGCGTCGAGGGCGAGGCGTCCGGCTATCGCCGCTGTCGCGCTCGTCGCCTCGAGACTTGGTGCCGTCTCGACGACGTCGACGCCGACGAGGCCGTGCGCGCTGATCCCGCGGACGAGCTCGATGATCTCCCGCGCCGTGAGACCGCCCGGGGTCGGGACGCAAGTTCCTGGAGCGAAGGCGGAGTCGAGCGCGTCAACGTCGACGCTCAGGTACACGGCGTCTGTCCCCTCCCCCGCGACGGAGAGGGCTTTGTCGACTGCGCTCGCAACCCCGCGGTCCCAGATCTCTTCGAGCCAAACGACAGTAATGCCGTGCTCTCGGCAGTACTCGAGCTCAGATCGCGGATTCATCCATCCGTTGATCGCGACAAGCACGATTTTCTCCGGTGGAAAGCCGGCGTCCACAGCCCGCGCGATCGGACAGCAGTGATTTAGCAGCTCGCCGCCGACGTCGACAGCCGTGTCGAGATGTGTGTCGATCAACACGAGTCCCGGCGATTGGAAGCGGTCGGCGACGGCACGAGCGGCGGGAATCGTGATGGAATGATCACCACCCAGGAGGACCGGGAGCGCACCTGCCGTCAGAATCTCGCCGATGTCACGCTCGGCATTCGCGAAGGTCCTTTCGGCGTTCGCCAGCACGACCTGTGCGTCTCCGCAGTCGACAGGTGACAGCACTTCAACGACGTCGAAATCGAGCGTCGCGTTGTAGCTGAGAAACTGACATGAGATCTCGCGAATTCCGCGCGGCCCATAGTTAGCCCCCGTACGGCTGATCGACGTCGAGTCCCACGGAAGGCCGTATATCGCGGCTCGCGCCCCGACCTCACGAAGAAGTTCTGCGTTTGGCGGAATGTGCGGAAGGCGGAGGAAGGAGCCCGCGAGGCCCGCGTGGAGAAGCGTTGTCCACATTGTCGTGTCGGTTGTGTCACCTGTCTCGGCGCGGGTCTGGTCTCGGCTCATGGTTTCCTCCCGAAAGTTGGAAACGTGGGACGGGGCGCCGTCACGGAACAGGTGCGGGTGAGAGGAAACGCTCGCCGCGCGCCGCTTGTCCGCGTGAGAGCCACGGCAGCAAGATATTACTCTCGCCCGACTCGGATACGTCGGGATCAAATCTTGAGAGACCCAGTTGTGCTCGACGTAGGGATCGGAGTTGCACAAGCGGAAGCGGCGTTCAAAAAGCCCGGCGAGGAGGGGGTCGAGTCCCCGGCGAGCGCCAGCACCGCTCGTCCTCGATCAAGCGATGTCGACCGACCTTCTCCCCAGGAGATGGAGCCGCACCGATAAGTTGCCGCCGGCGACCCGAGGCGGGCGAGGAGGATTCGTATACTCGCACCTGTGCACGCAAGCGAGCCCGCGATCCTCGATCGGCAGCTCGATCGGCACAGCTTTGTGCCCTTGTACTATCAGCTGCAGGAGATCCTGAAGGAGCAGCTCGAGTCGGGACGCTGGCATCCCGGTGACCCGCTCCCCTCGGAGCCCGACCTCGCCCGGATGTTCAAGGTCAGCCGGGTCGTCGTCCGCCAGGCGCTCGCGATCCTGGAGGACGACCGCCAGATCGTGCGCGTCCGCGGACGCGGGACGTTCGTCGCCCAGCCGAAGCTCGACTACCGCGCGGGCGGTCTCTCCCGCCTCCTCGCCGCACCGCGAAGCCCCGACGTCGCGATCCAGGTTCTCGACAAGCGCCGGACGCGGGTCGAGCGGAGCATCCGCGATGCCCTCGCCGCCCCGCGCGACCGCGTCTTCCGGCTGACCACGCTCCTCTCCGTCCGCGCCGTCCCGCTCGCCATCTCCTACTCGTTCTTCCGCGAGGACGAGGTGCGGTGGCTCGACGAGGCAAGCCACGTCGGGCGGAACATCCCGTCGACGCTGCTCCTCGGCGACCACGGCGTCGTGCTCGCCCACTCCCAGCTCTCGATCGAGACGAGCCAGTGCGGCCAGTTCGAGGCCGACCGCTTCGGGATCCCACACCGTTCGTCGGTCTTTCTCGTCCTCTGCACGGAGTTCGAGCAAACGCAAGACGGGCCGTGGCCGTTCGAGGTGGCCCGCGTCGAGTACCGAGGCGATCTGCTCCAGTTCCGGCTCGAGGTATCGCCCGACGCCGAACAGGCGATGGCGGCGACGTGGACCCTCTCCGAGGGCGCAGCCGGCGTGGCCGACGCTTTCGCCTAGTGGCGGCCGGCCGGCTCCTCGAGGAGCTCACCTGGCCGGAGATCGCCGAACTCCTCGCGGCGGGAGACGACCTCTGCCTCCTCCCCGTCGGCGCGACGGAGCAGCATGGAAGGCACCTGCCCGTCGGCACGGACACGATCATTGCGGACGCCGTCTGCCGTGAGGCATCGGCGCGCACGGGCGTCCCGCTCCTCCCCACCGTCGCCGTCTCCTCGTCACAGGCTCACACGAGCAAGTGGCCGGGGACGCTCGCGCTGCCGCCACGCCTGCTCGTCGCGGCGGTCGTCGAGATCGGGCGCTGGGCCCGGGCGTCGGGATTCGGGCGACTGCTCCTGCTGAACGCGCACGTCGGGAACGTCGCGCCGCTCAAGATCGCAGTCGACGAACTGCGCCACATGCGCGAGCTCCTCGTCGGCGTCTTGAACTGGTACGACCTCACGCCCGAGATCGCCGAATTCGTGACGGAGGATGCGGCCGACTGGCACGCCCACCGCGCGGAGACCGCGCTCATGCTGCACCTGCGCCCCGAGCTCGTACGAACGGACGAGATTCGCGACGACCCCGACCGGACCGGAGCGCTCGTCTTCAGCTACACGGTCGCCGAGACGAGCAGGGAAGGAGTGACCGGGAGCCCGAGCGGCGCCACCGCCGAGGACGGGGCCGTGCTCTTCGAGCGCGTCGTCGAGTCGCTTTCGCAGCGGATCGAAGCCGCACGCGCCGAGGAGCGCCCGACCCTCTAGCCCGCATCGATGCCCGAGCGGATGCGGGCGAGCGCGAGCGGGAGCTCGTCGGCCGGGAGCCGAGGGTTGTAGAGAGGGCTCTCGATCGCGTGCGTAAGCAGCCGATGGCACGCGACCGCGCTCGCTGGTCGCACGATCGCCTCCGGCGCCCCGAGATCACGCGCGAGGGCGAGCAGGTCGCCGCCGTAGCGCGAGACGCGCTCTCGCACGTAGAACGTGTTCCCGCGCGGCGACTCCGCCACGATCTCGACGAGCCACGCGGCGAGCCGCTCTCTCCGCGATGCGACAGCAGCGCCGTAGCTCTCCACGTCGGGCAGGACGTACGCGCGTGGGTCGAGCGCGAGACGCGAGATCAGCTCGCGACGCGCGAGGAAGGCCGCGGCGGCGACGAGGACCTCCACCCCAGCCCCTGCGGCGAGCGCGAGGGCGAAGGGGCGGGAGACGGCCGCGGCG
>JALZGN010000273.1 GCA_030861005.1 Actinomycetota bacterium | reverse complement strand
AACGACAACTTCGCCGACGCGCGGGTGCTGCCGAGCACAAGATCGGGCAGGGCGAGAGGCGGCGTGCGCGGGGCGACGCTCGAGTCGGGCGAACGGCCCGGCTACGGCTCCGGACGATCTGGTACTCGTGGACGGCGCCCGCCGACGGGACGTACAAGTTCGACACGGTCGGAAGCGACTTCGACAACGTCCTCGCGGTCTACGAGGGCTCCACTCTCGACGCCCTTGACCTCGTGCGCATAAACGATGACGACCCCGACCGTGGCTGCTGTTCAAGTTGGGTACCGATTCGATACGCAACCTCTGGCACCGCCTATTCGATCGTCGTCAGCAGTTTGGGTGACAGACGCAGCGCCCTCCTCCTGCGCTGGTCGCCGCTTGTCCTCGGCACGACCAAGGGTGAAACCCTGCTCGGAACGTCCGGTGACGACGAGATCCGAGGGCGCGGCGGCAACGACGTCCTGCGAGGGCGCGGCGGTCGTGACGCGCTCTTCGGGGGCCGCGGGAGCGATCTCGCGTACGGCGGCGCGGGAAGCGACTTCCTGCTTGATCGTCGCGGCGTCGACCGCCTATTCGGGCGCAGCGGGAACGACCGGCTGAACGCACGCGACTTCCGGCCCAACGACTTGGTAGCCGGCGGTCTCGGCGTCGATACCTGTCGTGCTGACCCAGGCGATACGAGGAGGGGCTGTCCCTAGTTGCCGGATCGTTCGCGTACGGGCGGATAGCGCACACGGCGACGTAAGACGTTCGTAACCGCGCTGCGTCGGGGAGGCGGCGCGTGAGGCGCGCGACCGCGAAGGCGTTTGACGTTCTCGGGCTCGACGTCGACCTGCTCGGTCCGCTTGGCCCACGGTGGGACTCCAGAAAGCGGCTCGCACTCGGGGGCGGTGGGGCAGGAGCCGGGGTGCGAGATCGCCAACACCGCGTCGTCTCCAGCGCGTTCGGTGTCCGCAGCCGGCCGGCGGGCGGGGTCGTGTCCAACACCGCCGGCAACCTTCGTAGCGGGCGGTCGTATCCAAGCTCGCATTAAACGGGAGATGTCGTTGAAGTTGGAAACAGGCTGGAAACGAGTGACGACCGTCGAAAGTTGAGAGCGCCGTGGAGCGGTCACGCGCTGCGCCATACGCGCATAACTTCCTCGCCCGGGCCTACGTAGCGCGGTTTCGGTAGCGCAGCCGAGGCCGCGGGCCTGAAGTCCGTGCGGCCATACGACCTCCGGCATTCGTTCGTCTCGCTTCTTCTCGCCGAGGGAGTGTCCGTCGTCGCGCGGTAGGAGAGATGGCGGCCAGCTTCTGAACATCATCAGATAGCGCTCAGACACCTTGAAGACGGGCGTCGTGCCTTCGGCGGCACCAGCGGACAGCTAGTAACGAATGCAGCACGGCGCTATGCTCGGCGACGATGGAGTCGCAGGCGGGACGCAGTCATGGCATCGACTTAGGCCGGTCCCCCGGTGCACGTCGGCGAGGCAGTTCGAAACGAGCGTGTCGCCGAACCTCCCAGGCATCCTGAGAGGGTTCGGGAGTTGCGTGGGACTCGCGCTCGCGATCGGGCTGCTCACGGCCGGCTGCTCGGTCGGGGGGACGAGGGAGCCCGCTCGCGTCGATCTTCCCGCGCACGTCACCTTCAGCGACGCCGAGTGCGACGAGTGGCCCGGCGAGGAAGACGAGAAGGCGGTCGTCGGATGCGACGACGGCGCCTACCGGATCCTCGTCAAGCATGCCTCGCCGCAGGAGGTCGGCGTGCAGAGCACCAGAACCGGCTCGCTTCGTGTCGAGGCCGACACGCGGGTCGCGGCCGGCCCCCGGCCGGAAGCGGGCCACGCGGTGCTGTGGGGCGTGACCTGCCTCCCGGCCCGCGGACGGCGAGGGTATGCCTTCGTGGTGAACGGGCTCGGCCGCTGGTGGATCATTCGCGTGGCGCGACGCTTCTCGGACTCGCCCGTCCTCGCGAGTGGACGGGCGCCGAGCCGGTTCATCGACCCGGAGCGCCTCTACCGGCTCCGCGTCGACTGCGTCACGAACGCCGGCGACGGCACGCTCGTGTCCGGTTGGGTCGGCGACGAGCGCCTCGGCGTGGCGTCGACAAGCAGAAGCGGCGCCTCCTTCGAGCGGTTCGGCTTCCTCACCGTCGCCAATGACGACGGCCGGGAAGTCCGCTTCGACAACGTGGAGGCGCGCGCCCTGACCGCCGGCGAGAAGATCGACCTCGACGATGCAGCCGCGAAGCCCGCGCTTCGGACCGTCCGCAAGGAGACCTTCTCCTCCCCGACCTTCGCCTTTGCCGGCGGGCGCTCGGGTGGGCTCGTCGAGTCGCTCGACGACGGCGCCTACGTCATCCGAGCCGAGCAGCCCTGGGTCGGCACCGACATCCCGCTCATGATCACGGCGACCCGACGCGTCGTCATCGACGTTGACCTCGAGAACCGGCAGGTGAAGCGGTTCGTTCGCTACGACGAGGGCGTCACGTGCGGCCTCTCCGGCGGGGAGTCCTATGCCTTCTTAGTCCAGCCGGAGGAGCACACCGCGAGCATCATGGTCTCGACCGAGAGCGAGTCGAGGGACATCGCCTCGAAGCCGCCGTCGCACGTCGTTCACCGGCCCCCCGGCCGGAACCACCTCCACGCCGAGTGTTACCGGCGGCCCGACGGGGCGACCGAGCTGACGCTCAAGTTGAATGGCGTTGCCGTGCTCCGCAGGGTGGGCCCCGGTGGCGAGCCGTTCGACCAGGTCGCGATCGAGTTCGCGAACACCGCGCCCGGCGTCGAGGGCCGGTTCGACAACCTCGTGATCCGGGCGGCCGAGGAGCCGCGCTAACCGGAGGGCTGGTCCCGCTCCCAACCGGGCGCTCTGTCGGCGCGCGTTTCCGAAGCGCTGCCGTCGGCCCGGCCCGCTTCGTGCGTACCTGCCACGGGATGCATGAAACGGGTAGTGCTGCGAGCACGACGACACGCCTCGGCAGGCTTTGGCGACGGCGTAACGGGAGGAACACAAAGCGCTGTGAGTCCGCAAAGCGCTCTCGCGGACTCACCCCGTCGACGCCGTTGCCGTTCGTCCAGAGGCGGGAAACGAGCGCAAGGGCGATACGTCGTGGCCACTGAGTCCCGTGTCCGAGCGCGGATTGGCAACGTCGCCCTTACCAGGCGCGCCGTTACGGCCAGCGGCCCGCTGACGGGGACGGCGCCCGCCGTGCGTTCGCACCTCGCGCGGAGCCCACATGAGCGCGTCGGCTCGTCGTCTGCTCGGCCCTTGTGGGTGCGAGCTCGCGCGTGAGTGGCATGAACCGATTGATCGTGGTTTCGCTTGCGCTCGGCGTCCTGGTGCTCGCGGGTGTCCCGCTGCACGCCGTCCTTCGGGCAGATGCGCGCGTCCTCTCAGACGATGATTACCTGCACCCTGCCTGCGGCGTCCCCTTTTTCGTCGTCCCCGAGCCCGTCTGCCCGCGCGTCGTCGCCGGCGAGTCTCCGCTGACGCTTGTCTACGCGCTGATCGCGGTGCCGCTCCTTGCGCGCCGGGCGGGCCCGCGACGGCTTCTCGTGATCTCGATCGCGAGCACGGCTCTCGCCGCTCTCCAGCTCGTGGCGCCGTTTGCGTTTACCTTCCCGCCAGTCGACGGGGGCCAACCAGCCGCGTTCGAGCGCGAGCCCGGTTGCGGGCTCGTGAATTGTGGGCTCGACCATACGATTTTCCACCTGATCCAGGTGCCGCTTCTCGCCGCGCTGGCGATCGAGAGCTACCGGCTCTATCGCTCGGCGCGCTGAGCGGGACGCGTCAGCCGAGTGCCCGCCGGGCGAACC
>JALZGN010000272.1 GCA_030861005.1 Actinomycetota bacterium | reverse complement strand
CCTCGGACGGCGCACCGGCGCGACGGGGGGCGGTGAAGGTTCGTCCGGCGGCCGCACGTCGTCGTCCGGCTCGTCTCGCGGCGTGCCGCGAAGCCCGAACCAGACGAGTGCGAGGCCGAGGGCGACCTTGAAGAGCGCGAACCCGAGCAGGACGAGGAAGACGGCCACGCCCTAGGCCCCCTTCTGGGCCTCGATCGCCTCCCCTGGGGCGGGCTCGCCGCGCACGTCGGGGTGCTCGTCGAAGTCGTACTTCACGATCGCCCGCTTGGCCGCTTTCACCTCGTCCAGGCGGCCGACCGGGCGGTCGTGCGGCGCCCCCTTCACGACCTCCTTGTCCTCGGCGGCCTCGCGGGCGATCGCGAGCATCGCGTCCGCGAAGGCGTCGAGTGTCTCCTTCGCCTCGGTCTCCGTCGGCTCGATCATGAGCGCCTCCGGGACGATGAGGGGGAAGTAGATCGTCGGCGGGTGGAAGCCGTAGTCCATGAGCCGCTTCGCGACGTCGAGCGCGGTCACCCCCTGGTCGCGCTTCAGGTTCCGCGCCGAGAGCACGAACTCGTGCATGCAGAGCCGGTCGAACGGAAGCTCGTAGGCGTCACGGAGCCGCGCCAGAAGGTAGTTCGCGTTCAGGACGGCGGTCTCCGACATCTCTCGCAGCCGCGGGCCGTACGAGCGGATGAAGGCGTACGAGCGCACGAAGACGCCGAACGGACCGTAGTAGCCGCGAACCTTGCCGATCGTCTTCGGCCGGTCGTAGTCGAAGCCGAACCGCTCGCCGTCGCGCGTGACCACCGGGACGGGCAGGAACGGCTCGAGGATCTTGCGAACGGCCACCGGCCCCCCACCCGGCCCTCCGCCGCCGTGGGGCTGGGAAAAGGTCTTGTGCAGGTTGTAGTGGACGATGTCGAAGCCCATGTCGCCCGGTCGCGAGATCCCGCAGACGGCGTTCAGGTTCGCGCCGTCGTAGTAGAGGAGCGCCCCCGCGTCGTGGAAGATCCGCGCCACGTCCTCGATCGCCTCGTCGAAGAGGCCAAGCGTCGAAGGGTTCGTCAGCATGAGGCCGACCGTTCGCTCGTCGACGTTCGCACGGAGGAAGTCGAGGTCGAGGTTCCCCCGCGCGTCCGTGCCGACCTTCTGGAGCCGGTAGCCCGCCATCGTGACGCTTGCCGGATTCGTCCCGTGCGCGGTGTCGGCGACGAAAACGGTGTCGCGGGAGTCGGCCTCGCCGCGATCGGCGAAGTAGGCGCGCATGAGCATGAGGCCCGTGAGCTCACCCTGCGAGCCGGCCGCGGGCTGGAGCGAGACGGCGTCGAGGCCCACGATCTCGGCGAGGATCTCCTGCAGGCGCCACATCAGCTCGAGGGCCCCTTGGGCCCCTTCTTCCTCCTGGAGGGGATGCAGGTTCTGGAAGCCGGGGAGGCTCACGGCCCGCTCGTTCATCCGGGGGTTGTACTTCATCGTGCACGAGCCAAGCGGGTAGAACCCCGTGTCGACGCCGAACGTCCGGTCGGCGAGCGCGGTGAAGTGCCGGACGAGCTCGGGCTCCGAGATCTCCGGGAGGCGCGGCGCCCGCCGCCGGCGGAGCTCGACCGGGACGTCGGGAACCGGAAGGTCGGGACTCGGGACCGTGGAGGCGCGACGGCCGGGCTGCGACTTCTTGAAGATGAGCTTCATGCGGGAGCTCGCCAAGGACCGCGCGCGGAGCGGACGTTCGCGCCCGGTCGGATCACGCGGCCAGGACCTGCGCGAGTCGGTCGACGTCCTCGCGCGTCTTCTTCTCGGTGACGCAGACGAGAAGCGCGTCCTCCATGCCCGCGTAGTCGCGGCGGAGGGCGTAGCCGGGGTGGACTCCTCGTGCCCGGGCCTCGCGGATCGCCTCGGAGGCAGGGCGTCCGACACGCACGGCAAACTCCTTGAATGTTGTCTGACCTGGAAACAGAAGTGGAAGCGCGAGGCGTTCCTTCGCGTACTCGCCGAGCGCGAGGCAGGTCTCCCCCACCTCGCGGAGCCCCTGCGGACCGAGCCACGACAGGTACACGAGGCCCGCGAGCGCCAGCAGCGTCTGGTTCGTCGTGATGTTGTGCGTCGCCTTCTCGCGCCGGATGTGCTGCTCGCGAGTCTGGAGCGTGAGGACGTAGCCTCGGTCGCCCGCGAGATCGGTCGTCTCGCCGACGATCCGGCCGGGCATCCGGCGGATGTAGTCACTTCGCGCCGCGAGGAAGCCGTAGTGTGGCCCGCCGTACGCCTGGTAGTTCCCGGCCGGCTGGCCCTCGCCGACGGCGATTGCCGCTCCGTACGCTCCAGGCGCCTCGAGGATGCCGAGCGAGAGCGGATCGACGTATGCGACCGGCAGCGCGCCTTCCTCGTTGGCGGCCGCGGCGAGATCGGGCGCCGGCTCGAGGCAGCCGAAGAAGTTCGGTTGCTGGAAGACGACGCACGCCGCGTCGCGGGCGCCGTCACGCATCTCGTCGACGTCGGTGACGCCGTCCCGATGGGGCACCTCCACCACCTGGAGCCCGAAGCCGGGAGCGTACGTCTTCACCACCTGTCGCACCTGCGGGTTCACGCTCTCGCAGAGCACGACCTTGGATTTGCCGGTGACGTGCTTCGCGACGTAGCAGGCGTCGGCGGTGACCGCCGGTCCGTCGTAGCCCGACGCGTTCGAGACGTCCATTCCCGTCAGCTCGCAGATCACCGTCTGATACTCGAAGATCGCCTGGAGAACCCCCTGGCTCATCTCCGGCTGGTACGGCGTATAGGCGGTCAAGAACTCGCCGCGTGCGAGCACCGCGTCGACGACGGCCGGCACGTAGTGGTCGTAGATCCCGGCCCCGAGGAACGAAAGCTCGCGGCCGGCATGCGCGTTCCGACCGGCAAGCTCCTCGAGGTGTGCGACGATCTCCGGCTCCGAGAGGGGCGGCTCGAGGGCGAGGTCGCGGTCGAGCCGCAGGTTCTTGGGAACGTCCGCGAAGAGCTCCTCGACCGAGGAGACGCCGACCGCGGCGAGCATCGCCTCGCGATCGCGCTCGGTGAGCGAGAGGAAGGGCAGCGAACGTTCGCCCACCGGCGCTCCGGGCTGCGTCACTGCTCCTCGAGGAGCCGCCGGTAGGCGGCCGCGTCGAGCAGCTCGCCGACCTCGTCCGGTTCAGTCACGCGGATCCTGATCAACCAGCCCTCCCCATACGGATCCGTGTTGATCGTCTCCGGCGCGTCGAGGAGCGTCTCGTTCACCTCGACGACCTCCCCCGAGAGCGGCGCGATCAGGTCGGAGACCGCCTTCACGGATTCGACCTCCCCGTAGCTCTCGTCCTTGGCGACGGCGCTCCCGGTCTCGGGCGGCTCGTAATGGACGATCTCGCCGAGCGCGTCCTGCGCGTACCAGGTGATCCCGAGCGTCGCCGTATCTCCCTCGATCCGCGCCCAGTCGTGCTCCGCGTGATACCTCAGGTCGTCCGGGTAGTTCTCGTCGGCGCTCACTCGTCCTCCCGCTTGTAGAACGGCTTCTCGACGATGCGCGCGCGACGAGGCCGCCCGCGCAGGTCGATCGTGATCGGGGTCTCGGGGTCCGCCCGCCCGGCGTCGACGTACGCCATCCCGATCGCCTTCCCGAGGAAGGGCGAGAGCGTCCCGGACGTCACCTCGCCGCCCTCCGCGATCGGCATTCCCTGGCGCGGGATGCCCTTGTCCTCCATGACGAAAGCGACCAGCTTCTGGCCGGGGCCCTCCTCCTTCTGCCGTCGAAGGATCTCGACCCCGGTGAACTCCTTGTCCAGCGCGCACGCCCATCCGAGGCCGGCTTCGATCGGCGTTCGCTCGGGTGTTATGTCGTTGCCGTGGAGCGGATAGGAGGCCTCGAGGCGGAGAGTGTCGCGCGCGCCGAGGCCGCAGGGCGTGACGCCGGCGTCGAGGATCGCGTCCCAAAGCCGAGGTGCGTCGTCGGGGGCGCAACCGAGCTCGCAGCCCCGCTCGCCCGTATATCCCGTCCCGGCAACGAGGCAGCGCACGCCGAGAACGTCGTCCTCGTGGAACGTGAACGGTGGGACGTCGATTCGAAGCCGCGCGAGTGCTTCGGGACCCTGGACGGCGAGAAGCGCCCACTCGTGGGAGACGTCGCGGGCCTCGGAGAGCGCAGCATGGTCGAGCTCGACGTTCGACGCGTTGACGACGAGGAGGTAGCTCTCCGGCCCGCGCCGGTAGGCGATCAGATCGTCCGTGATCCCGCCGCGCTCGTTGGTCAGAAGCGTGTACTGCGCCTTGCCCGGCCGAATCCGGTCGAGGTCGTTCGAGAGGTGCGCCTGAAGGTACTCGTGCGTGCCCTCCCCGTCGAGCTCGAGCTGGCCCATGTGCGAGACGTCGAAGACGCCCGCGCTCGTCCGGACCGCCCGGTGCTCCTCGGCGATCGAGCCGTACTGGACGGGCATCTCCCAACCGACGAACGGGACGAGCCGCGCACCGAGGGCGGCGTGGCGCTCGTACAGAGGGGTGCGGCGAAGCGTCTGCACGCGGCGGCGAATCCTACTCCGTTGCCGTCCAACGACG
The DNA here is from genome assembly GCA_030861005.1 of Actinomycetota bacterium. Lineage (GTDB taxonomy): Bacteria > Actinomycetota > Thermoleophilia > Gaiellales > Gaiellaceae > JALZFU01. The sequence goes on along the minus strand of JALZGN010000272.1, from coordinate 1,433 downwards.
AGCCGCGTCAGGCCCACTCGCACGAGGCCGATCGGGGCGGACGAAGGACCTACCAGGCGCTCCTTCAGCGCCGACGCGCCCGAGGCACCCGCCGAGCGGCGCCAAGCGCGCGGTGAAGTGCCGGAGGACGGGGGCCTCCTCGACGAGCTCGAACCCGCGAACGGCTTCCGGCTCCGCGAGCGTCGCGGCGACGGCGTCGGCGGCCTGCTCGAGCTGGCGCGACGTGTACACCCGACGCGGAACCGCGAGCCGGACGAGCTCGAGCGGTGGATGGCGGTTCTCGCCGGTGACCGGGTCGCGGCCTGCCATCACCGAGCCGATCTCGGCCGCCCGCACGCCGCCGGCGAGGTAGAGGGCACAGGTGAGCGCCCACGCAGGAAACTCGTCGACCGGTACGTGCGGCAACGTCGCGCCCGCGTCGAGGTAGACGGCGTGTCCTCCGACGGGCTGGACGACCGCCGCTCCCGCCTCCGCGAGAACGGCCCCCAGGTACGCGACCTGCTGGATTCGGTAGCGGAGATACGGCTCTTGAAGGACCTCGCGCAGGCCGACCGCGATCACGTCGAGGTCGCGACCGGCGAGACCGCCGTACGTCGGAAACCCTTCCGAGACGATGCCGCGCGCCTGCAGGCGGTGGAAGAACTCCTCGTCCTCCCGGACGGCCACGAACCCGCCGATGTTCGCGATCGCGTCCTTCGTCGCGCTCATGAGCACGGCGTCGGCCTCGGCCAGCATCTCGTGGACGATGTCCGCAAGCGCGACGTCTCCGTAGCCCGCCTCGCGCTCGCGAATAAACCACGCGTTCTCGGCGAAGCGGGCGACGTCGAGGACGAGCTTCTTTCCCCGCTCGCGCGCGGCCGCGGCGACCGCGCGGACATTCGCGAGCTAGACGGGTTGGCCCCCACCCGCGTTGTTCGTGATCGTGAGCATCACGATCGAGACGCGCTCGCCGTCCGCCCCCTCGAGGAGCTCGACGAGGCGGTCGACGTCCATGTTCCCCTTGAACGGGGCGTCGAGCGACGGCTCGAGCGCCTCCGCGACCGGGAGATCGACCGCGACCCCGCCTCGGATCTCAATGTGCGCCCGCGTCGTGTCGAAGTGGGCGTTCGAGGGGACGATCTCGCCCGGGTCGATCACCGCGCCGAAGAAGACGCCCTCGGCTCCACGTCCTTGGTGAGCCGGGACGACGAACGGGAACCCGAGGACTTCCCGGACGGCCTCGTGGAAGCGCTCGAAGCTCTGCGACCCGGCGTAGGACTCGTCGCCGAGCATGAGCGCCGACCACTGCTCCTGGCTCATCGCGCCCGTCCCCGAGTCGGTGAGGAGATCGAGCTCGACGTCGCGCGCCGCGAGCTGGAAGACATTCCCACCGGCTCGCGCGAGAGCCTCCTCGCGCTCGGCGAGCGTCGTCGCCCCCACGGGCTCCACCATCT
>JALZGN010000237.1 GCA_030861005.1 Actinomycetota bacterium | reverse complement strand
AAGCCGACGCCCGGACTCGAACCGGGGACCCCTTCATTACGAGTGAAGTGCTCTACCAGCTGAGCTACGTCGGCCGGGCCGCCCAGTATAGCCCTGGTGACGCCGCGCCCCGCCGCAGCGGGCCAGCGCGTCAGAGGCGCTCGCGACGGGCGCGCTCGGGTCGCTCCCGGCACTCGTCGATCGCGACCTCGACGACCCGCGAGCTCGCGTCGAGTGCGACCGTGCACTCGTCGGCGAGAACGTTGTAGCCCGTCACGAGGCCGTCCCCTTGCGGCGTCTCGACGCGGCGGCCGACGCGCGGTGCCCGCTCGCGAAAGCTCCTGTAGAGCGGGTGCTCGAAGGCGAGGCAGCAGCGAAGCCGGCCGCAGAGCCCGGTGATGCGGCCGGACGTCATCGAGAGCTCCTGGTCCTTCGCCATCCGAAGCGTGATCGGCTTCTCGTGGGAGGGGAACCGCCGGGAGCACTGCTTCCCTCCGCAGAGGCCGACGTCGCCGCAGAGGCGCGCGCACTCGCGCGGACCGACGAGGCGCGTATCGACGCGGCGGCCGCTCCGCCGGCCGAGCTCGGCCCGTACGCGGCTGAGGTCGGGCCGCTCGTCGGCCTGGTAGGAGACGACGATGCGCGAGCCGTCGAAGACGATCTCGACGGCGACGGGCTTCACGTCGATCGCCTCGCGCCGGAGAAGCTCGCGGAAGGTGCGCATGACGTGCACGGCCTCGGCTCGGTTCGCGGCGACCTTCTCGTGGTCGAGCTCGGTCGCCCGGCGAACGACGCGCTTGAGCGGGCTCGGGGGAAGCGTCTCGAGCTGGTGATTTGCCTGCACCACGCGGCCGAGCTCGGGACCGTGCGCCGTCTGGCAGACCACCATCTCGTTCCAGGTGAGCTCGAGCCCCGCAGGATCGAACGAGTAGACGCGGCCGCCGTCCGAGAAGACGACCCCGACGGCCTCGGCGCTCATCCAGCTTCCGCCTCGAGAGCGAGGGCCGACATCTCGCGACGGAGCCGGACGAACAGCGCCTCGAGGGCGAGGCCCGGTTGAACGTTGAACTCAAACGTCCTCCAGACGTCCCGGACCGCCTCCGCCGCTCGCTCGGCGCGCACGGCGACGTCGGGCCGGGCGTCCTCTGCGAGCTCGGGAAGGCGGTCGGAGTTGAGGGCGGCGTCCTCGGCACCGACGGCGCAGACGACGAGGTCGCGGTACCAGCTCGCGAGGACGTCGAGCGAAAGCAGAACCTCGTCGCGCTCGGCCCCGCGCTCGGCCCGGCGCGCGCGCTGCTCGACGTCCCTGTCGCTCTCGTCGCGTCCCGCCTCGCGCGCCTCGCGGGCGACCTCCTCGACGCGAACGCGAGCGTCGCCCCCGCGAGCGCGTGCGATCTCGCCCACAGCGGCCGCTCCCTTTGCAGGCTCGAAAGCGGGGTCGCGGTACACGGCGCGCGCGAGCGCAAGGACGGCCGCCCGGTGCTCGCTGCCCGTCTTGTCGAGGAGTCGCTCGGCGCGGTCGAGGCGCCCGGCGGCGACCCGCGCCGCCACCTCGAGCGCGTCACCCGAGAGGCCGCGGGCAGCGAGATGCGCCTTGATCGCGGCGCGCGAAAGACGGCGGAAGGGAACGAGCTGGCAGCGCGAGCGGATCGTCTGCGGGAGAGGGCCGAGCTCGTCCGCGACGAGGATGATGACCGCGTACCCCGGCGGCTCCTCCAGATCCTTGAGGAGCGCGTCGGCCGCGTCGTCGTTCATCAGGTGCGCTCCGAAGACGAGGTAGACGCGCCGCCGGGCCTCGAAGGGCCGCATGTGGAGGTCGCGTCGAAGCTCGCGGATCGGGTCGATTCGGATCTGGTCGCCGAGAGGCTCGAGGACGTAGAGGTCGGGGTGGGTGCCGCGCTCCACGCGCTCGCGCGCTCCCAGGATCTCGGCGGCGAACGCGAGCGCCGCTCGGCGCTTTCCGACCCCGGGCGGCCCGTGGAAGAGGTAGGCGTGCGCGGGCCCCTCGCGAAGCGCCGCGGAAAGGAGGCGCTTCGCGTCGTCTTGTTCAGGAAAGGTCTCGAAGCTCCTCACGAATCACCCTCGCGAGCTCGTCGGGGGGACGAGAGGCGTCGGCGACGACCACCCGGCGCCCGAAGATCTGCGCGAGCTCGCGGTAGGCCCGGTCGACGTCGGCTGCGAACGCCTCCCCCTCGCCCTCGAGGCGGTCGGCGGCATCGCGGCGGCGCCGGGCCGCCTCGTCGAGCGGGACGAGGAGGAGGATCGTGCGGTCGGGCAGGAGCCCTCCGGTCGCGAGCAGATTGAGGTCGAGGACGCGATCGACGCCGAGGTTCCGCGCCAGTCCCTGGTACGCGAGCGAGGAGTCGATGTAGCGGTCGCAGACGACGTCAGCGCCCCGCGCAAGCGCCGGGCGAATGATCTCGTCGACGAGCTGTGCCCGGGCAGCGGCGAAGAGGGCCGCCTCGGCCCACGGAGCGACGGCGCCGCGGTGCAGAACGAGCTCGCGAATCTGCTCGCCGAGGTCCGTTCCGCCCGGCTCCCGCGTGGCGACGACCTCCCGACCCTCGGAGCGGAGCCGGTCCGCGAGAAGCCTGGCCTGCGTCGTCTTGCCCGACCCGTCAACGCCTTCGAAGCTCACGAACATCCGGGATCGGACAAGGATAAGCGGCTCTGCGGGCGGTGGGAATTCGTGTAGCGGGGCAGGAGACGCCCCGGCAGGAGCGAACTGAGGCGGCCGTGAACAACCCGTCGCCCCTTTCGCGCGAGCTCCCGTGGCGGACGACGGCGCTCGTCGCAGCCGCGCTCGCTGCATTCGAGCTCGTCCTCCTCGTCCTCCTCGGCGCCGCGTTCCTCGTGAAGCCCCTCGTCCGCGGGGAGGGAAGCACGGACTCGCCCTCCCGCGCGGCGCGCGCGGCGGCCGTCTCCGGAAGCGGCAGCGCGCACGCGAAGGCGACGCCGAGGCTCTCGCGCGAGGAGACGTCGGTGATCGTCCTGAACGGGAACGGCGCCCCGGGGGCCGCAAGCGACAAGGCGGCGCTCGTCCAAAGCCGCGGCTACATCGTCACTGGCACGGCGAACGCGCCGCGGACGGACTTCGCGCGCTCGATCGTGATGTACCGCCGCGGGTTCCGCGGGGAGGCTGAGCGCCTCGCGCACGACTTCAAGGTCCGCCGCGTTTCGCCGCTCGACGGCCTCGCTCCCGTCGACCTCGAGGGCGCGCACCTCGCGCTCATCGTCGGCGCCCTGTAGCGGGAAGCGTCGCCGCCGCCACCGCGCCGGATCCTCCTCGGTAGCCTTGCCGCCGTGGCCGACCCGCTCCTCGTCCGCGCGTGCCGACGCGAGCCGGTCGAGCGGACGCCCGTCTGGTTCATGCGCCAGGCGGGTCGCTCGCTCCCCGAGTACCGCGAGATCCGGAAGCGGCACGGGCTCTTCGAGGTCTGCCGCCGGCCGGAGCTCTGTGCCCAGGTGACCCTCCAACCGGTTCGCCGACACGGCGTCGACGCCGCGGTCATGTTCGCCGACATCATGCTTCCCGTCCTCGGGATGGGGATAGGCGTCGACCTCGTCGAGGGCGTCGGGCCGGTCGTCGAGCGGCCGATCGCCTCGCTCGCCGACGTGGAGCGGCTCTCGGTCGCCGACCCGCGGGAAGCGGTTCCATTCGTGCTCGAGTCCGTGCGTCTCGTTCGGAGCGAGCTCGGCGAGGAGCAGGCCGTGGTCGGATTCTGCGGCGGGCCGTTCACCGTCGCCGGATACCTGATCGAGGGAAAGCCGACCCGCGAGTTCGCGAAGACGAAGCGCTGCATGTACGCGGCTCCCGACCTCTGGCACGCCCTCATGGAAAAGCTCGCGAAGACGTTCGCCGCCTATGTGAGCGCGCAGGTGGAGGCAGGTGCCGACGTCGTCCAGCTCTTCGACTCCTGGGTGGGAGCACTCTCGGCCGACGACTACCGTGAGTTCGCCGCTCCCTACTCGCAGGAGATCCTCGCCGCGGTGGACGCCCCGACGATCCACTTCGGAACGGGGACGACGCACCTCCTCGCCGACATGGCGAGCGTCGGCGGGGACGTGATCGGTCTCGACTGGCGCGTCCCCATCGCGCAAGGCCGGGCGCTCGTCGGCGACGATCGAGGGATCCAGGGAAACCTCGACCCGGCGCTCCTCCTCGGGCCGTGGGAGCGGACGCGGGCGGCTGCGCTCGCGATCCTCGACGCCGTCGACGGCCGGCCGGGCCACATCTTCAACCTCGGGCACGGCGTCCTCCCGGAGACCGACCCTGACGACCTCGCCCGCCTCGTCCACCTCGTGCATGAGCGAACGAGGGTTGAGGTCGCCGCGTGAGGCCGTCCGCGGAGAGCCTCGCGCGTGATTTCCCCCGGGGGACCCCCCTGAGCTACCCCTCACCGGTGACGATAGCCCGGCCCGTTTCGCGCGTGTCGCTCTCTTCGCCACGACTCCGTGACGAGCCGTGCCGGGATCGATGAAGGCGGCCGTCATCGTCATGGCCTACGGGAGCCCCTCCCGCCCGGAGGACATCCCGGCCTACTTCGCCGACATCCGCGGCGGCCGTCCCGTTTCGGGCGAGGCGGTGGAAGAGCTGACGGAGCGGTACCGCCGGATCGGGGGCGCCTCGCCGCTCGTCGAAGTGACCGAGGCCCAGCGGGCCGCCCTCGAGTGCGAACTCGGGGTTCCCGTGTACGCGGGCATGAAGCACTGGGAGCCGCGGATCGCGGACGCGGTCGCGGACGCGCTCGCAGGCGGCGCCGAGCGCGTCGTCGGGCTCGTCCTCGCACCGCACTACTCCCGGATGTCGATCGGCGGCTACCGCGAGCGCCTCGAAGACGCGCTCGACGGGTCGGCCGACCTCCGCTTCCTCGAGAGCTGGCACGACCATCCGCCGTTCCTCGACGTTCTTGCCGACCGCGTTCGGGGGACGGACGCCCACGTCATCTTCACCGCGCACAGCCTCCCGGCAAGGATCCTCGCGGACGGCGACCCGTACCGCGAGCAGCTCCTCGAGACTTCGCGCCTCGTTGCCGAGCGCGCGGGCCTCCCGGCCGACCGGTGGTCGTTCGCCTTCCAGAGCGCGAGCGAGACGGGCGAGCCATGGCTTGGCCCCGACATTCTCGAGGAGCTCGACCGGCTCCACGCCGCCGGCGTCCGAAAGGTCCTCGTTGCCCCCGTCGGGTTCGTTGCCGACCACCTCGAGATCCTCTGGGACCTCGACGTGGAGGCGCGCGAGAGGGCGGAGACGCTCGGGCTCGAACTCGAGCGCATCCGTTCGTTGAACGACGATCCTGCCTTCATCCGCGCCCTCGCGGAGCTCGTCCGCCTCGGGATCGACCTCTGAGCTCCCGAAGCTGCCCCGACTGGCCCGCGCTCCTCGAGGTCGCGCCCGACCTCCATTTCAAGCACTACACGGTCGGCGAGGCGCGGCTTCCCGCCGAGGTCCTCGTCAGCCTTCCCGAGATCCCGCTCGAGGCGGTCGCCATCTGCGCCGACCTCGACCACAACGTCTTTAACCCCGCTCACACCGATCCGAAGATCGCCGCCGCCCTCGCTGATACGTACTGGTACGACGTGCGCGAGTGGGCCCAGCGCGCGCCCCAGCCGTAGGGTGGGCGAGCCGCTCCCCACGGTCGTCCCGATGCTCTCCTACGAGGACTGCGCCGCGGCGAGCAAGTGGCTCGCGGCGGCGTTCGGCTTCCGAGAGACCTTCCGCCACACCGAGCCCGACGGGCGCGTGACGCACGTAGACCTCGTTCTCGGCGACGGGAGAGTCATGCTCGGCTGGCCCGGGCCCGATTACCGGAGCCCGAAGCGCCACGCGGAGACGTGCGAGCAGGCGCGCCGCTGGCTTGAGGCGCCCTATGTCGTCGACGGGGTCTACGTCCAAGTGGACAACTTGGACGAGCACTTCCGCCACGCGGCCGCCGCCGGCGCCGACGTCCTCTCCGAGCCGGAGGACGTCGGGTTCGGCCGTCACTACCGCGCCGCCGACCTGGAGGGTCATCGCTGGATGATCGCGGAGCGCACGGGCGACTAAGATCGCGCTCGTGGGCAAGGGCTACGCGGAAGGTCCCGCTGCCGAGGAGCGCTTCGCGGCGCTCGAGCGTGGCGACGCGAGCGCCGCAGCGAGCGCCGTCGCCGAGCGCAAGGCGGTCTACGGCTCGACACCAGAGCGACCCGACAAACACTTCCTCGGCTGGCTCGACGACGTCGACCCCGACGCGCTCTTCGCGTCCGGGAAGGCTTACGGGATCTCGGTCGTCCGGCGCGCAGTCCCCCTCCCGAGGGAGGGGGGTACCCCGATTGGGTGAAGCCGCTCCCTCGTTCGAGGGACGCTACGGCTTCAGGACGACCTTGATCGCCCCGTCCTCTTTCTTCTGAAAGATCTCGTAGCCGCGCGGCGCCTCGCGGAGAGGCATGACGTGCGTCGCGAGATCCTCCGTCCCGAGCGGATCGCCGGCCGCGAGGAGCGGCATGATCGCATCCACCCAACGGCGGACGTTCGCCTGTCCCATCCGGATCGTGACCTGGCGGTCGAAGAGGTCGCCGATGTTGAAGAGGTTCAGGTAGCCCGAGTAGACGCCGGTGATCGAGAGCGTGCCGCCACGGCGGACCGCGTCGTGGGCGCGGCGAAGCGCGTGAAAGCGGTCGGCCTGCAGCTTGGCGGCCTGGAGAACGCGCTCGACCGACGAACCGTCCGCCTCCATCCCGACGGCGTCGATCACCGAGTCGGCGCCGCGGCCGTCCGTCATCGCGCGGATGACTTCGACGACGTCGCCGACGGCTCGAAAGTCGACCGTCTCGATCCCGTGGCGGTGCGCCATCGCTAGGCGCTCGGGGACGTGATCGACGCCGATCACCCGCGCGGCGCCATGGTGGCGCGCGATCCGCGCGCACATCTGGCCAATCGGCCCGAGCCCGAACACCGCCATGGTGCCTCCCTCGGGGATCTCGGCGTAGGCAACCGCCTGCCACGCCGTCGGGAGGACGTCGGAGAGGTAGAGGAAGCGCTCGTCCGCGGGCCCCTCGGGAACCTTGATCGGCCCGTAGTGCGCGAGCGGGACGCGCAGAAGCTCCGCCTGTCCGCCCGGGACAGCGCCGTAGAGGTGCGTGTAGCCGAAGAGGCTCGCGCCTTTCCCGTACCGACGGTTCTGCGTCGTCTCGCACTGCGACTGGAGCCCGCGTTCGCACATGAAGCAGCTCCCGCACGCGAGGTTGAAGGGAACGACGACGCGGTCGCCGGGCTGGACCTGCGTGACGTCCGCGCCGACCTCTTCGACGATCCCCATCGGCTCGTGGCCGAGGATGTCCCCCTCGCGCATGACCGGCCGTGGGAACTTCGCGTAGAGGTGGAGGTCGGAGCCGCAGATCGCCGTCGACGTGACGCGGACGATCGCGTCGGTCGGCTCTCGGATCGCCGGATCCGGGACCGTATCGACCCGGACGTCCTCCTTCCCGTGCCAGACGACCGCCTTCACAGCTCTTCGCGCTCGCCGACGCCCGTCTTGAGCTCGTCGATCCGCGCGGGCCCGGTCGTCGCGGGCGCGAGCGGCGGCGTCGGTGCCCCCGCTCCTTCGCGAAGCCCGGTGAGGAGGTCGCGAAGAGCGTCGCTCGCGCTGTGCTGCGGCCGCCAGCCGAGCTCCTCACGGGCGCGTGTCGTGTCGAGGATCGGGACCCCGAGCGCCAGGTCGACCCAGCCCGGCGGCGTCGGCTGGACGTGCAGCCGCCAGGTGAGCTCGGCAAGGCGACGGGCGGCCCCGGCGGGGAAGCGAAGAAGCCGAGCGCCGAGGATCCGTGCCAGTTCGGCCGGGTCGAGCACCGGCTCGGCGGCGATATTGAACGGGCCGCGGGCGTCCCGCGTGACCGCGAGACGGTAAGCCTCTCCGACGTCGTAGGAGTGGACAGCCTGAAAGCGAAGGCCGGGGATGTCGGGAACGACCGGAATGAGCGACGGCCGGACGAGCGGGTTCACGAGGAACGGGCCGACGAACAGGCGGCGAATCCCCTCGGCCGCCTCGCGCTTGAAGATGAGCCCCGGACGCAGGCGGACGACCCGGGTCTCGGGCCGCTCCTGCTCGAAGCGGTCGAGCCGGCGCTCGACCTCCGCCTTGTGGCGACCGTAGAAGCTCGTCGGGATGCCGTTCGTCGGCCAGCTCTCGTCGACGGCCGCGTCCTTCGGGCCGCGCGCGTACGCGCCGACGGAAGAGGCGTAGACGACCGCGGGGACGCCCGCCTCGCCCGCGGCGCGAAAGACCCGCGTCGAGCCCTCGACGTTGATCCGCCAGAGGCGCGAGAGGTCGCGAGACGGCTGGATCGTCCACGCGAGGTGGACGACCGCGTCGGCGGCGCGAAAGAGCGGGACGAGGTCGTCATCCGCGATGTCGGCCCGAGCCCACTCGGTCTTCGGCAGGTCGAGGTTCGGAAGGCGCCGCGCGACGCCGAGGATCGACTCGACCGCCGGGTCGGCGGCGAGCGCGGGGAGAAGACTCGTCCCGACGTTGCCGGTCGCTCCCACGACGACGACTCGCACCTGGAGCTAATAACCCGCGAACGAGGCACGAAACGTGGGAGTGATCGATCGTCGTTCGGCTCGTGCCCCGCCCGGTTGTCGGTGCCGCGGCGAGCGCGTCGACTTGCAACCGCGTCGAGCTCGGATCGACTAGCGGACGACGACCTCCTACGGGTACAAGACGAGGCTCCAACCACCGAGGAGGCCCAAGTGGCAGTTGCAGGTTTCACGAGGGAAGAGCTCGAGGCGATCCACGAGCGCGCGATGAGCCACGCGCTCGACGAGGCGGACGCGAGCCTCCGGGCCGCGCTCCAGGCGTTCGGCGAGGCCGCAGCGAACCTCGCCGACAAGCTCCCGGGCGCGGAGGTGCAGGACCCCTTCGAACATCCGATCTGAACCGACCAGCCGCCTAGACCGCCCGACGATGCCCGGCCGCGCACATTGCGAGCGGGGAACCAGCACCACGCGTTTAAGGCACGAGCGAGGTGGGTACGGGCAAGACTCGACCGCGACCGGAGGGGGAAACATGGCCGAGATCAAGACACCGCGCGAGCTCTTCCTGCACGAGCTCGGCGACATCCTCTACGTCGAGGAGCGCCTGGAGCAGGAGGTCCTTCCGAAGATCGTGGGGGAGGTTCGAAACGACGAGCTTCGCAAGGGGCTCGAGAAGCACCTCGAGCAGACTCGGCAACACGTCGAGAACGTCGAGGAGGTCTTCAACAAGCTCGGCGAGCAACCGCAGAGCGAAGAGTGCATCGGCTTCCAGGGCCTGAAGAAGGAGCACGAGGAGCTCGTCGGCGAGTCCGCCGAGGAGCTGATCGACTTGGTCGCGGTTGGCGCCGTCGCCCGTACCGAGCACTACGAAGTCGCCGCCTACGAGAACCTCATCACGATGGCGAGGGGGCTCGACGAGCGCGACGTCGTGGAGCTCCTCGAGAAGAACATGAAGGACGACAAGGAGACGCTCCGCGAGGTCGAGCGCCTCGCTGAGCACCTCTCGAAGGAGCAGATGAAGGAGCTCACGGAGGCGTAGTCCGCGGTACGCCGCGGTTGGCGATGAGCGGGAGCGGCCGCGAGCGGCCGCTCCCGCGTTCGCAAGCTAGGCGGCCGGAACGGGAGCCGCGTGGGGGTCGACGGCCGCGAGATCCTCGTGCTTGAGCGCGACGAGCGTCGTCACGAGCGAGATCAGCGCGAAGCCGGCCCCGACCCAGAACGCGAGACTGAAGCCGCTCGTCATCGCCTCGGGCCGCGTCGTTCCTGATTCGAGCAGGCTCGTCGTGTGCGTCGTCGCAACCGTCGTCAGGATCGCGAGCCCGAGCGCGCCGCCGATCTGCTGGCTCGTGTTGATGAGCCCGGATGCGAGACCCGCCTCTGGACCCTTGACGCCCGCGAGCGCCGCGATCGACACCGGGACGAACGAGAACCCGAGCCCAACCCCGATCAGGAGGAAGCCGGGGAGCAAGTCACCGACGTACGACCCGCCAACCGAGACCTGGCTGAAGTAGGTAAGCCCGGAGCCGAGGAGGACCATGCCCGACACGAGCACGGGCTTCACGCCCAGCCTCGTGACGAGGGCCTGTGAGACGCCCGACGCGGCAACGGCGGTCAGCGCCACGGCGAGGTATCCGACGCCGGTCTTGAGCGCCGAGTAGCCGAGCACCTGCTGCATGTAGAGCGAGAGCAGGAAGAACATCCCGAAGATCATCGTCCCGAGGCCGAGGCCGATCAGGTTTGCGCCCGAGAGCGTCCGTCGTCGGAAGATCCCAAGCGGAACGAGAGGCGAGCGCGACCGCAGCTCGATCGCGAGGAAGATCGCCATGAGAACGGCCGACCCGACGAGGGAGCCGATCGTCTCGAGCGATCCCCAGCCGTTCTGGGTCGACTGCGTGAGGCCGTAGACGAGGAGCATGAGGCTCGCGGTCACGGCGACCGCGCCCCAGGCGTCGAAGTGCTTTAGGAGGCCTTCCGCGCGGCTCTCGCGCACGAAGCGCGGCACGAGGAAGAGCGTCGCGATCGCGATCGGGACGTTGACGAAGAAGATCCACTCCCAGCCGACGTACTCGGTCAGGATGCCGCCGAGAAGGACGCCGATCGCAGCCCCGGAGCCGGCGATACCGCCGAGGATGCCGAGCGCCTTGTTCCGCTCGGAGCCCTCGCGGAAGGTCACCGACACGATCGAGAAGACAGAGGGCGAGAGGATCGCGCCCGCCGCCCCCTGCGCGATCCGCGCGCCAATCAGCATCGCCGAGTTGACGGAGAGCCCGGCGAGGAGCGAGGTGAACGCGAAGAGGCCGAGCCCGACCATGAAGAGGGTCCGTCGTCCGAGCAGGTCGCCCATCCGTCCGCCGAGCAGGAGGAACCCGCCGAAGGTGAGCGCGTAGCCGGACACCACCCACTGGAGATCCTCGGTCGTGAACTTGAGGTCGGCCTGGATCGACGGCAACGCGACGTTCACGATCGAGACGTCGAGGACGACCATCAGGTATGCGACGCCGAGGACGGCGAGCGCCTTCCAGCGCCGTGGATCTGCGGCTAGCTCGGCTGCTTGCATGGGCTCTCCTCCTTCGTGGTAGTTGGCAGTTAGTTGCTACTAACGAGTGAGGCGCGGGCGTATTCCCACGACGAGCACGCTGCCGGAGCGGACGCCGGCGACCAAGGGAGGAAGCCAGAGAGCGGCGGTTCGGTTACCCACACTTACGGATGCGAGCGCCCCCCCGGTGCTTCTCGCGCGATGACTTCTTCCGGCCCGTCCCGTCTAACGGGTGAACCGAACGCGCAGCGACCCTTCCGTTAAACGGCCGGGACCGGGGAGACTGCGCCTGCGACGTCTACCGGAGGTGAATCGAATGCCGAGCACCGTCCTCCTCGTCGGAACCCGTAAAGGCTGCTTCCTGCTCGAGAGCGACGGTGATCGTCGTGACTGGCGCGTTCGCGGACCCTTCTGCGAGGGCTGGCCGGTCTACCACGCGATCTACGACCCGGACTCGGGCTCGATCTACGCGGCCGCGGCGAGCGAGTGGCACGGCTCCGCCGTCTGGCGAAGCGGCGATCTCGGCGAGAGCTGGGAGCACTCGAGCGAAGGGCTCGGGTACGGAGACGACGGCGACGGCGGCTTGAAGCTCTCGAAGGTGTCAGGGCTTGCAGCCGCGCACGGGCGCGTGCTCGCGGGCGCGGAGGCGGTCGGCGTCTTCGAGAGTCGCGATGGCGGCGTGACGTGGTCGCTCCTCTCGACGCTCGACGGTCTGCCGGGTCGGGAGAAATGGAACGACCCCGCGAACCAGCCGCCGGGCCACCTCGGGATGCCGGCGATCCTGCCCGACCACGACGACCCGTCGCGCTTCTGGGTCATTGTCCAGGGCTTCGGGACATTCGAGACGACCGACGACGGCACCTCGTGGACGCCGCGGAACCGCGGCCTCCGCGCCGAGTGGCCGCTCGAGTACCCGGACGTCGTCGGATACTGCGTCCACAAGCTCGTCCGCTCGCCGGTCGACGGAGAGCGCTTCTTTCAGCAGAACCACTGCGGCATGCACCGAAGCGACGACGGCGGACACTCGTGGACGGAGATCACGGAGGGCCTCCCCACCGACTTCGGGTTCGCGGCCGCCGTTCACCCGCACGAGCGGGACACGTTCTACGTCGTCCCGGTCGACCCTGGTCACGGCCGCGTGATGCCGGCCGGCCGCGCAGCCGTCTGGCGAACTCGAGACGCAGGGTCGAGCTGGCAGCGCCTCGACCGCGGCCTCCCCCAGCACAACGCATACCTCGGAGTCCTCCGCGAAGGCATGGCGATCGACGCCCGCGACGAGCCGAGCCTCTACTTCGGCACGAGCACGGGCCAGGTCTTCTCGAGCACCGACGAGGGCGAGACGTGGACCGAGATCGCGAGCTACCTGCCCGGCATCTCGTCCGTCGAGGTCGCGGAAGTCGACTAGCGCCGTGGCCGAGCTCTACCTACCGTCGACGCTGCAGCCGCTCTTCCCCGGCCTACCGCGCCACCTCGAGATCCACGCGGCAACGGTCGCCGAGGCAATCGACGACCTAGACGAGCGCTGGCCAGGCCTCCGAGACCGCCTCTGCGAAGGCGGCGGCGACCTCCGTCGCCACATTCACGTGTACGTCGGCGGCGAGCGAGCCGCGCTTGCGACGCCGCTCTGGTCGGAATCGCGCGTCGACGTGATCGCGGCAATCAGTGGCGGGTAGGAGCGTCGATCGCCGCTCGGCGATCGCAGGTTTCAGGACGGTCGCGGCGCCGCACCTCTGAAAGCAGGAGGTGAGTCATGGCGACGAAGAAGCAGACAGAGGCGGCCAAGAGGAACGTGAAGAAGGCACAAGCGGCCGCGAAGAAGAAGCGCACGCTCGCGAACCTGCCGAAGGAGACGCGCCGCGAGCTCGGAAAGCAGGGCGCGCGGGGACGAGCCCGCGGCGGTGAGCCCGGGCGCTCGCTCGACGACCGAAACCGCCAGCAGCTCTACGAGCTCGCGAAGGAGAAGGGGATCCGGGGGCGGTCGAAGATGGGCAAGGGCGAGCTGATCGCGGCGCTCCGCAAGGCCGGCTGATCGGGCCGCGCGGCGAGCGATCAGGCGCCGGACTCGAACGCGGTGATGCTCAATACGAGTCCCGACGGGACGTCCGTGGGCACCGCGGTCGCGCCTCGCGAGGCGGTCTAACTACATCCGGTGTTCTGGCCGCAGTCTCGGCAGGTGTAGCAGCTGCCCGTCCGGACCATGCGGCCGCCGCACTTCGCACACTCGACGGCGTCCTCCCACGCGTTGAAGAGGGCGGCCTGGCCAGGAGGCGCGGCCGGCATCGCCGCGACCACCGAAGACTCGCCGCCTTCGAGGATGTCCTGCGCCTGCGCGAGGCGAGCACGGACTTCCGGGCTGAGGATCCCGAGCTCCTGCTGGGTGTCCGCGTCCAGGAACTTCTTCCCGAGCCAACGGAAGATGTAGTCGACGAGCGATTTGGCGACCCGAATGTCCGGGTCGTTGGTCTGCCCTGACGGCTCGAAGCGCATGTGGCTGAACTTCGAGACGTAGACCTCGAGCGGGACGCCGTACTGGAGGCCGAGCGAGACCGAGATCATGAACGAGTTCATGAGGCCGGCGAGCGTCGTCCCCTCCTTGGCGATGTCGACGAAGATGTCGCCGGGCGTTCCGTCGTCGAAGAGACCGACGTGGATGTAGCCCTCGTAGTCTCCGACCTGGAACTTGCGCCCTATCTCGGTCCGCTCGAGCGGGAGCCGGCGGCGCTCGACCTTCTCGAGCGGGACGGGCGGCGGGGCCGCGGTCACCGCCGCGGTCGTCTTCGAGGCGAGCGGCTGCGCGACCTTGCAGTTGTCGCGGTAGATCGCGATCGCCTTCACGCCGAGCTTCCAAGCGTCGACGAAGACCTGTCGCACGTCGCGGACGGAAACCGTCTCGGGCACGTTCACCGTCTTCGAGATCGCGCCCGAGATGAATGGCTGGACGGCACCCATCATCTTCACGTGGCCCATGTAGTGGATGGCGCGCTCGCCGACTGCGCAGTCGAACACCGGCAGGTGCTCGGCCTTCACGAACGGCGCACCGACGACGGTGTTCCGGTCGTCCACGTACGCGACGATCTCGTCGACCTCGGACGGCGCGTACCCGAGCTTCTCGAGCGCCATCGCCACCGTCTTGTTCACGATCGTGATCTCGCCGCCGCCGACGAGCTTCTTCGACTTGACGAGCGAGAAGTCGGGCTCGACGCCCGTCGTGTCGCAGTCCATCATGAAGCTGATCGTCCCGGTCGGCGCGAGGACGGTCGCCTGCGCGTTTCGGTAGCCCGAGACCTCCCCGAGCTCGAGCGCGTCTTCCCACGCCTGGCGAGCGGCGCCGAGGAGCTCGCCCGGGACGGAGTGCGCCTCCTCGATGTTCCCGACGGCGGCACGATGCTTTGCGATCACCCCGAGCATGGCGCCGGCGTTCGGCTGGTAGCCGGCGAAGGAGCCCATCCGCGCGGCCATCTCCGCTGACTTGCGGTAGGCACGGCCGGTCATGAGCGCGGTCACAGCCGCCGCGTACGCTCGGCCCTCGTCCGAGTCGTACGGAAGCCCGCGCGCCATGAGCAGGGCCCCGAGGTTTGCGTACCCGAGGCCGAGCTGGCGGTACGCCTTCGCGTTTCGGTCGATCTCCGGCGTCGGGTAGCTCGAGTAGCCGACCAGGATCTCCTGCGCGAGGAACATCGTGTCGACCGCATGCTCGAACATCTCGACGTTGAGCTCGCCGTCCTCGCGGCGGAACTTCATCAGGTTGAGCGAGGCGAGGTTGCACGCGGAGTCGTCGAGGTGCATGTACTCGGAGCACGGGTTCGAGGCGTTGATCCGCCCCGAGTTCGGGCAGGTGTGCCAGCCGTTGATCGTCGTGTCGTACTGGATCCCCGGATCGGCGCAGCGCCAGGCGGCATCGGCCGCCTGGTGGAGAAGCTCGTGGGCGGGAACGGTCCGGACGACGGCTCCGTCCGTTCGCGCGACGACGTTCCAGTCGCCGTTCGCCTCGACCGCGTCCATGAACGCGTCCGTCACGCGGATCGAGTTGTTCGCGTTCTGGTACTGGATCGAGGCCCAGTCGTTCGAGTTCAGCGACATGTCGTAGCCGGCCGCCTCGAGGACGCGCGCCTTCTCCTCCTCGCGCGCCTTGCACCAGATGAACTCCTCGACGTCCGGGTGGTCGGCGTCGAGGATGACCATCTTGGCTGCGCGCCGAGTCTTCCCACCCGATTTGATCGTGCCCGCGGAGGCGTCCGCGCCGCGCATGAAGCTGACCGGACCCGAGGCGTAGCCGCCCTTCGAGAGCTGCTCGTGCGAGGAGCGGAGCCGCGAGAGGTTAACGCCCGAGCCGGACCCCCCGCGGAAGATGATCCCCTCCCGGCGGATCCAGTCGAGGATCGACTCCATCGAGTCGTCGACCGAGAGGATGAAGCACGCCGAGCACTGCGGGCGCTCCTCGAAGCCGACGTTGAACCAGACCGGGGAGTTGAAGGCGGCGAGCTGGTTGACCAGGATCGCCTTCAGCTCGTCCTCGAAGGTCTGCGCCTCCTCCTCGTCTGCGAAGTAGCCGCCGTCGCGGCCCCATGCGCCGATCGTCGCGACGACGCGGCCGATCATGTGGCGCACGCTCGTCTCGCGCTCGGGCGACGCCATGCGTCCGCGGAAGTACTTCTGGGCGACGATGTTCGTCGCCGTCTGCGACCAGAACTTCGGGAACTCGACGCCCTTCTGCTCGAAGACCGGCCTGTCCTTGCCCGGGATATAGGCGTCCCGGATCTCCCACTCGATCTCGTCGAACGGGTCGCGGCCCGGAATCGTGAAGTAGCGGCGCCCGCCCGCCCGCTGCGCCGGGTCTGCGACGGCGTTCACGAGCGCCTCCTCGGTGATCAAAGGCATGTTCTCGGTGCGTTCGACGGACGCCATCGCTTCCTCCCGAAGGGTATCTGGGTCGAGCCGCCTCGAAGAGCGGGGGACCCCAGGGTAGGGCGGGAGTCGGACGGAGCCGATTCCGCCAAAAATGCAGGCGGTTTACGAGTCGGGAACGGTGGACGCGCCGGCTAGTCCCGACCGCAGGTCTTCAGGCCGAGCCTGGCGGCGAGGCGGTGGAGCTCCTGCTCGTTCTTGCCCCCCCGGTCGAGCGCTTCTCGAATCTTCTCTTCGTCGCCGTCCTTCGCTGCCTCCTGCGCGTCCTTGGCGACCTCGACGCTCTCCTCTTGCAGCTCCATGGCGCGGTCCCAGTCCTCCTGGAGGTCGTCGGGAGGGTCGAGGTCTTTCAGGCGGTCGGTCTGGTCTCGGAAGATCGGGACGACGCGGTCGAAGTACGTCTCGACCTCGTCGAGCGACTGCGGCTGGGGAACGGCGTTCACCTTCTTGGCCGTGTCCGCACAGATCGCGTCGGCGCGCTCGCGAAACTCGGCCGCGGAGAGCTCACCGCCGGCGTCGCCACCGCATGCGGCAAGCGCGGCCACGCCAGCGGCCACGATCGCCGTCGCGAAGGCTCGCATGACCGGCGGACTATCGACGGCGACCGGGGGCTCGTCAAGCCGCTCGCTTCCGCTGGGCGGAGTCGCCCCGGGGGGAAAGCTAGCCTGCGCGCTCGGCGCTTCGCAGGCCGCCGCGCGCCCAGAGGGCGAACGCGGACGCGAGCGCGAGCGCCGTGCCGAAGGCAAGCGCGACGTGGGTCGGCTCGCCCGCGAGGAAGCCGCGCCCCGCCTCGAGGAGCCACGTTGTCGGGTTCACTCGAGCGACCGCGTGGATCCAGCCGTCCAAGAGCTCGAGCGGGACGTAGACGGGAGCGAGGAAGAGGATGAAGAAGACGGGGACCTGCATCGCCGGGCCGGCCTGCATCGTGCGGAAGCGCATCGCGATTCCCGCCGCCCAGAGGAGCGCCGCCGCGTTCACGAGGAGGGCGAGCCCGAGAAGCCCGACGAGGTCGACGCCGCCGCCGTGGACGCTCATTCCCGCGGCGAGCGCGACGGCGAAGATGACCGTTCCGGTCACGAGCCAGCGGCCGAGTGCCGCGAGCGCGTAGCCGGCCACGATCCCACCACGGCGGGGGGAGGCGAGCATGAGTCGGCGCGCGAAGCCGCTCTCGAAGTCGCGCGCGATCGAGAACCCGGTGAAGACGCCACCGAACGCGGCCGACTGGAGGAGGACGTAGACGAACTGGAACGCCGTGTAGCCGGGTGCGTAGTCGAACCCGGGAGCATCCGAGAGCCGCGAGAGGCCGCCGGCGAAGGCGGTGAAGAAGAAGAGCGGGAAGACAATGGACGGGAGGAAGACCGCCGGACGCGTGAAAGCGTTGTGGAGCGTGCGCCAGGCGACCGCAAGCGCGACGTCGACGAAGCGAATCACGTCCGCTCCATCCACGACGTGAGCGCCACCGAGGCAGCGGAGAACGAGACGACGACGAGGCCGAGCGCGAGGCCGAACCCGAGCGCGAGCGCCTGACCGTCCCATCCGGCGACGATCAGGCTTCGGATCCCCTCGATGAAGTACGAGACCGGGTTGTAGGTCGCGACCGTCCGAAACCAGTCG
This sequence comes from Actinomycetota bacterium, assembly GCA_030861005.1. GTDB lineage: Bacteria > Actinomycetota > Thermoleophilia > Gaiellales > Gaiellaceae > JALZFU01. The sequence continues at coordinate 8,031 of JALZGN010000237.1, read as the reverse complement.
ATCTCGATCAGGTCACGCGGGAGCGCCATGGACGAGAGGAAGAGGAAGACGAAGAGCACCGGGAAGAGACCCTGGACGGCCTCGCCCGAGCGAAAGCGAAGGGCGAGGAAGGCGCCGATGCCGCCGAACGCGAGCGCGACGAGAAGCGCGAGGGCGAGGATGACGAGCCCGCCCGGTACGCCGGCGGCGATGGAGACGCCGAGCGCGAGCCCGACCGACAGGTAGACGAGCGCCTGAACGAGCGCGAGCGCGAGAACGCCGGCGAGCTGGCCCGCGAGGAGCGCGATCGTGCCGACCGGCGTCAGGGCGAGGCGATTGAGGAACCCGGTGTCGATGTCCCGTGCGAGATCCGTGCCTGCGTTCGTCGTCGTGAACACGGCTCCCTGGACGAAGGAGAAGGCGAGGGCGAAGTCGAGGTACGAGTCCGACGGGAAGCCAGGGAGCCGGGTAGCAGCGTTCAAACCCCCGGTGTTGACCGCGAGGAGGAAGAGCGGGAAGAGGAGGGCCGGCACGATGCTCGCCGGCTGGCGGACGGTGCGGACGACCGAGCGCCGCGCCAACACTCCCACCTGGACGGCGAGCGGCGAGCTCACGCCGGCACGCGCTCCCGCTCCCGAGCTCGCTCCGTCTCCTCGCCCGCGCCTTCGAGCGAGCGACCCGTCTTCGCGAGGAAGACGTCGTCGAGCGTCGGCTCGACGAGCTCGAGGTGCGCGATCCGGACTCCCTCGGCATCGAGCGCGCGGACGACGTCCGGAAGGTCCTCCGTCCCGCCGCTCAGGCGGACCGCGACGCCGTTCGGCGTTCCATGGCACCGCTCGCCGAAGCGCTCGAGCACCCGAGCGACGGCGACGGAATCGGCCGGGTCGGCTGCGACGACGTCGACGCTCGGGCGGCCGATCTCGGCCTTGAGCTGCGCCGGGGTCCCCTCGGCGGCGATCCGACCGCGGTCGATGATGCCGACGCGGTCGGCGAGGGCGTCGGCCTCCTCGAGATACTGGGTGGTCAGGAAAACGGTCACCCCATCGTCGCGTGCGAGCCGGCCGACCTCGGCCCAAAGGGCGCTTCGGCTCTGCGGGTCGAGCCCGGTCGTCGGCTCGTCGAGGAAGAGGATCCGCGGCCGGTGGACGAGCGCGAGCGCGAGGTCGAGCCGCCGCTTCATCCCGCCGGAGTAGCCACCCACCTTGCGGTCGGCCGCTTCCGCGAGGCCGACGCGCGCGAGAAGATCGTCGCCCCGCCGTCGGCGCTCGGGACGAGGGAGGCCGTGGAGCGCCGTCTGGAGGCGCAGGTGCTCGCGCCCGGTGAGGAACGGATCCAAGGCAGCCTCCTGGAGCGCGGCGCCGATCGCCGCCCGGACGGCCGGGCCGTCCCGGACGACGTCGAAACCCGCCACGCGGGCCCGTCCGGACGTAGGAGGCATGAGCGTCGTCAGGATGTGGACGGTCGTCGACTTCCCGGCGCCGTTCGGGCCGAGGAAGCCATAGATCTCGCCCGGCTCGACTCGCAGGTCAATCCCGTCGACGGCGCGGGGGCCCTTCCGAAACTGCTTGACGAGCTCTTCGACCTCGATCGAGTTGTCGCGGGCCGGACTCACGCTGCCTGCAGCTTCGCAAGCGCGCCCGCGAGCGCGCCGACGAGCTCGGCGACCTGCGAGCGAGTCTCGCCGTCCGTGAGACGCCCCTGCGCGTCGAACTTGGCGTACGCCTCGGGAACGAGCACGCGCGGCTCCTCGAGCGTGCGCGTGCGCGAGGACGCGAGCGCCTCCCGAAGGTGCTCCTGGGCCCTCGCGGTGCCGCGCAGCCCCGCGGAGGCTCCCATGACTCCGACCAGCTTGCCGGCGAGCGGCGAGGCAAGGGACGGACGGGACGCCCAGTCGATCGCGTTCTTGAGGACGCCGGAGGTGCTTCGGTTGTACTCAGGCGTCGCGAGGAGGAGCGCGTCGGCCTCGCGGATCGCCTGCTTGAACTCCGCGACGGGTCGGGGATCCCCCTCGGCCTCGACGTCGGCGTCGTAGAGCGGCAGCGAGCGGACGTCGTACTCGACGACCTCGACCCCGGCCGGCGCGAGCTCGCGGGCGGCGCGGATGAGGCCGCGGTTCAGCGACTTGGCTCGCAGGCTCCCCGGAACGCCGAGGATCCGGACGGCGTCGCCGCTCCCGATCGCCGCGAGCGAGGTCACTCCGACTTGGCCGCCGAGATCGAGGCCGTGATGTCGACGTTCATCGGGCCCCAGGAGTAGCCGCCCTGCGAGTCGAGGACGAGCCGCTCCTCTCCCTTCGCGCTCGTCCCGGTGACGAGGCGCCCTTCGAGCTCGACCTCCTGCTCGACGCCCTTGATGACGAGGCGGCCCCGGACGCGGATGCGGTCACCGTCGAGCGGCTCGATCGCGTCGGATTCGAAGCGGATCTCCGGGAACCGCTCGACGTCGAAGAAATCGGGAGAGCGCAGGTGCGCGTCTCGCTGCTCCTGGTCGGTCGCGATGCTCGCCGCGCGGATCGTGCCGTGGGCGCGCGCCGACCGCGGGTCGTCCCCGGCCTCGAACGTTCCTTCGAAGTCTGTGAAGCGGCCGGTGATCGACGAGATCATCTCGCTCGTGTCCACAACGCGGAAACCGAGGTGGGAGTGGACTGGGTCGACCGTCCACGTGCCGACCGGGATCCCGGTCATCGTTTCGGTCGTGCTCATGCTGAGTTCCTTTCCGTCCGCTAAACTGGTTTTCTAGTTTAGACTGTTATGTTTGAGAGGTAAAATAATCTAGCCAGGGAAACTTTCTATGTCAAGCGCAGTCGAGGAAGTAAGCGGCGGGTCGGACCTGGCGGCCGACGTCCGTGATCTCATGGCTCTTGTTCCCCAGCTCCTGGCTGGGATGAAACGGTGCGGCCGGCCGCCCGAGCCGATGCGTGACGCGTACGAGCGCGGCCGCCTCGGCCCGCGGCACCTGACCGCTCTCACGCACCTCGTCCTCGACGGCGAGCAGAGCGTCGGCGAGCTCGCCGGGCGGCTCGGCGTCTCGCTTGCGACGGCGAGCCTCGTAGTCAGCGAGCTGACTCGCGTCGGTCTCGTCGTTCGACGCGAGGACGAGGCGGACCGCCGCCGTACGCTCGTCTCGGTCTCGGAGGAGCACGGAGCGCATATCGAAGACTGGTTCCAGACGAAGGCGGATCCGCTCCGCCGGGCGCTCGACCGGATGACCGGGCGGCAGCGAAGGGACTTCGTGCGCGGCATGCGGATGCTCGTCGAGGAGCTCTACACGGACGAGACCGGCTCGCACGACGCGTGCTCTCCGGCCGCCTCGCGGTAGACGGCGAGCGTCTCGTCTGTGACCCGTCGCCACGAGCAAAGGCGTCCGACGTGCTCGCGAGCCGCGGCGCCGAGGCGCGCGCGCAGGCCGACATCGCCCAGGAGGCGCTCGAGCGCGGACCGAAGCGCGGCCGGATCCCGCGGCGGAACGAGGATCCCCGTCTCCTCGTGGACGACGAGGTCGGCCAGCCCCCCGACTGCGGTGGCGACGACGGCGCGACCGTGGGCCATCGCCTCGGCGCAGGCGACCCCGAAGCCCTCGCGCCGTGACGGGCACGCGACGACGGCGGCTTCCGCGTACAGACGCTCGAGCTCCGAACGCGAGACGAACCCACGGCCGTTGGGAACGAGGTGGCGGAGGGGCCCGTCGCCGACGACGACGAGCGGAAGGCCGCGCGCCGCCTCGACGAGCTCCTCGATCCCCTTCTCGCTCGAGAGCCTCCCCGCATAGAGGACGTAAGGCGGGGAGGCTTCCCGGCCGCTCGCGTCCGGAAGATCCACGCCGTTCGGGATCACGCGAGGGTTGCGCGCGCCGAGGCGACGCGCCTCTTCCCCGAGCGCGCGGGAGACGGCGACGACGGCAGCGGCGCGGCGGAGAATCCACCGCGCGAGCGCCGGCGCCCGCCGCGCGAGCTCGACGTCCGAGCCGTGGAGCGTGACGACGTACGGCTTTCGTGAGACGGCCGCCGCGACGGCCGTCGGAAGCCAGTGGGCGTGGACGAGGTCGACGTCTCGGGAGGCACGCCGCGCCGCGTGCGCGAGCGAGGCGAGGAGGAGCGGCGCCGCCCAAGGTCGCCGACGGAGGTTCTCGATGACGCCACCGTCGCCGGCGAGGCCGAAGTGCCGGTAGGACGCTGGGCCCACGACGACGACTTCGACGCCGCGCTCCCGCAGTCGCAGGACAGCGTCGGCGACGAACCGCCCGGCGTGGTCGTCGTCGTCCCGCGGATACGAGGTCGTGAGAACGGCGACTTTCACGCCCCGGACGATGCCACGCGCGCTTTCATTCCCGCGCGGGTAGTCCGGGTCCCGACCCGCCCCCCTGCTCGCGTTCCAGCGTACCGCCGAAACACGCACGGGTGGCACACAGATCGTGCCGGGTCCGACTCAGCATCGTGCCGTTCGGTGGCCCGGGCGGGGCGCTCGCTCGCGGCTAGGGCGCGAACGCGTGCGCCGCCTCGCGCTCGCCGCCCACGATCGTGCGGCGAAGGCCCTCGTCGAGCGCAACCTCGGGCTCCCACCCGAGGATCTGCCGCGCGCGAGTGATGTCGGGCTGACGGACCTGCGGATCGTCGATCGGAAGCGCCTCGAACACGATCTCGCTCTCGGACCCCGTGACCCGGATGACCGTCTCGGCGAGCTCGAGAAGCGACATCTCGGACGGATTCCCGAGGTTCACCGGCAGATGCTCCCCGCTCTGGGCAAGGAGGAAAAGGCCGCGGATCAGGTCGTCGACGTAGCAGAAGCTTCGCGTGTGCGAGCCGTCGCCGAACACCGTGAGCGGCTTGTTCTCGAGCGCTTGGCGGAGAAACGTCGGGATCGCGCGTCCATCGTGCGGGCGCATGCGCTGCCCATACGTGTTGAAGATCCGGGCGATGCACGTGTCGACACCCTGCTGGCGGTGGTAGGCCATCGTGAGGGCCTCGGCGTAGCGCTTCGCCTCGTCGTAGACGCCGCGAGGCCCGATCGGGTTCACGTGGCCCCAGTACGTCTCCGGCTGCGGGTGCACCTGCGGATCCCCGTAGACCTCGCTCGTCGAGGCGAGCAGGAAGCGCGCGCGCTTGAGCTTGGCGAGGCCGAGCATGTGGTGCGTCCCGTACGAGCCGACCTTGAGCGTGTGCAACGGGAGGCGCATGTAGTCGATCGGGCTCGCGGGGCTCGCGAGGTGGAAGACGAAGTCGACCGGCTCCTCGACGAAGAGCGGCGCCGTCAGGTCGTGCTGGAGGAACACGAAATCGCTGCCGTTTCGGATGTGCTCGATGTTCTGGAGCGATCCGGTATCGAGGTTGTCGACACAGACGACCCGATGTCCTTCCGCGATCAGGAAATCGCAGAGGTGGGAGCCGAGGAAGCCGGCTCCGCCGGTGACGATCGAGGTGGGCAACGACGACCATGATAGGCGCCGTTCCGCGCGCACGGCCCGGTGGTCGCGAGGGCGCACGTGCGAGTGCCCGGCCTTGCCCTCAGCGAAGGTCCTTGTTCGACTCCATATCGAACCACATCGCGAAGAGAAGGAGCTGGAGCCCCGAGATCACGAGGAGCGCGACGAGGACGATCGTCGCAGCCGGGATCGCGTTCCCCGCAATCCGAAGCGAGGTCTCCACGATCCCGAGAACCACGCCGGCGCCGAAGAGGAAGAACCCGAGCGCGTAGAAGAGGACGAGCGGATGGAAGTCGCGGATGACGTACTTCTCGCGCAGGCGCCAGAAGAACCCCTTTACGAGGAGCCACGAGATCGAGGGGACGACGTGCCGGAGCTTGATCCCGCTCCGCTCGCCGACACCGTAGATCGGTCGCGACGGGTAGTCACGGACGCGCCGGTTGAAGACGTTCAGATGCACGAGCATGTCGTTCGGGAAGCCGTAGCGCCGGTATACGCGCCCCAAGTCGAGGAGCCGAAGCGTCTCGAGGTTCACCGCCGTGTAGCCCGATTGCGAATCGGCGACGTGCCAGTAACCAGAGGCGATCTTCGTGAGAAAGGAGAGGATTGCGTTCCCGACGTAGCGGCTGCGCGGGATGACCTCCCAGGCTTGTCCGGTGAAGAGCCGATTTGCCTTCGCGTAGTCGCACTCGCCGGCCGCGACGGCGCGCGCGAGGGTCGCGAGGTCGTCCGGGTCCATTTGGCCGTCGGCGGCCATGACACACGTGACATCGATCTCCTCGGCGATCGCGCGCAGGTACCCAGAGACGATCGCGGCGCCAACGCCCTCGTTCCGATCATGGCGGACGACGTCGACCCGCGCGTCGGATGCTTGCGCGCGAGCCGCCGTGTCGTCGGCCGAGCCGTCGTCGACGACGAGGATGCGATCGACAAACGGGGGGACGCGCGTAAGCGTCGCTTCGACGAGTGCCTCCTCGTTGTACGCCGGGACGACGACCGCGACGGTCTTCCCGTCGAGCACGGCGTCTACGCGCGGCGGTGACCGACGAGGGGGTCCCAGAGGAGCGCGAGGACGACGCCGGCGAGAAGCCCGATGAACGCCCCGACCACGATCGCGCTCCGCGGGCTGCGAGCCGGGACCCGCGCCGCGCGAGCCTTGTTGATGGGGGCGCTTCGCTCGACCTCCTCGGCGAGCGTGATCAGCTCCTGCTTGTCGGTTCGCTCGGCGATGAGCTGCCCGCGCCGCTGCTCGGAGACGCCGATCAGGCTGACGAGCGTCAGGCGCTCCGCCGGCGGAAGACCGGTCCGTGCGGCGGCTCGCTCGAGCTCATCGAGCCGCTGTTCGATCGAGGTCAGCTCCTCGTTTATCCCGGCAAGCCGCTCGCGGAGCGCCCTCACCTTTGCGTCGACGTAGCCCGAGACCTCCTTCACGACCGCGCCCGCGAGTAGGTTCGCCGCCCGCGTCGACCGGTCGCGCCACGGGCCACGGACGGCAATCTGCACGAGCGGGTTCTGGCCCTGCCGGGTTGGCGTCCCCGTCCCCGTCGTCGCCACCGTCTTCGTCGTGGTTCCACGCCGGAGCTCGCCGGCACTGACGCCGACCTTGCGCGCGACGTCGTCGACGACGCTCTGCGAGTGGACGATCTCGTTCACCGTGGCCGGGTTGGTCGCGAGGCTGGGGATCTGGGCGCTCCCCGAAGGCGAGGTGGGCTGCCCGAGGTAGACCGTCGTTCGCGCGACGTACACGTCGCCCCCGCCGAGGGAAGTCAGGTAGCCGACGATCGCGCCGGCTGCAACCGCGGCCGCGACGAGCCACCAGCGAAGCGCAAGGCGGCGCCCGAGGCGTCCGAAGTCGATCTCACGCTCCTCCTCGAGCTCCGGGAGCTCGCGCGCATACGTCCGTGGGGGCTCGTGCTCCGTCCTCATGGCCGCTCGAATGTACCACCGGCGCCCGCGCGCGCTTCGGGGGAGCCGGTCGACCCGTCCGATCGCGATTGATCCCTACTGTCGCCTTATTTGACAACGAGAGTACGGCGCGCTACGCTGGTCTTCGTTTTCACATTCGACAACAGGAGGCAGACGTGAGACGACTGATCGCTCTGCTTCCGGTCCTCCTCGTCCTGGTCGGCGCGCCGCCCGCGGCTGCCTGGACCTGGCCTACGGACGGGCCGGTTCTGCAGACCTTCCGTTTGGGCGACGACCCGTACGCCGCCGGGCAACATCGCGGCATCGACGTGGGCGGCCGCTCGGGGGCCCGGGCGCGAGCACCGGCGGCCGGGCGCGTAACGTTCGCGGGGACGGTTCCCGGCGGGGGCCGCACGGTGAGCGTGCGCACCACTGACGGCTACGCCGTGACACTGCTCCACCTCGGAACGATCGCGGTGGCACGCGGGAGCGCGGTCGCCGAGGGCGCAACCGTCGGCACGGTTGGCACGAGCGGAGCAGCCGAGCACGCCGAGCCCTACGTCCACCTCGGGATTCGCATCGCCTCCGAGCCGGAGGGATACGTCGACCCGGTCTTGCTGCTTCCCACGCGGAGCGCGGCCGTCGCGCCGCCGGTTCCGCCGGCGGATGCACCGGCAGCTGCTCCTCGGCCCGCGCCCGTTCCGCCGGCGGACGCACCGGCAGCAGCTC
>JALZGN010000193.1 GCA_030861005.1 Actinomycetota bacterium | reverse complement strand
TTACAAGCAGGAGGTCGCTGGTTCGAGCCCGGCACCGCCCACTGCCGGCTTGCACACGGAGTCCTTCGCCCGCCTCCTCGCGCGCGACGCCGCGCGGTGGGTTGGCGAGGGCAGATTGAGTCGTTCGTACGGTGAATGAGCGCGGCACCACCATTATGGTCGCGCCCAGTGCCGCAACACTTGGGCTTGTTTCTCGTCGGCTCGACCGTGATCACCGTCATTCCGGGCCCCGACATGGCTCTCATCACCCGTCAGGCGGTCTCGCGTGGCCGGAGGGCGGCGCAGGCGACGGTGTTCGGCAACCTTTTCGGCCTGGTCGTGCATACGGCGGCGCTCGCCGTCGGTCTTTCGGCTCTGCTCGTTGCCTCGGCCTCCGCGCGGCGATCCACATCCTCGTCGGCCTCGTTTGGTTGACCTTCCTAGGCCCGGTTCGTCTCGCGCCTCCACCGAGTGCTCACGCGCCCGCCGGCGAAGGCGGCACTCGAGCGCCTCACCGGCGTCGTCCTGATCGCGCTGGGGCTGCGAGTTGCCACCGAGCGCTAGCCGCCGACGGGCTTGGATCAGTCGTCGCCTGTCGCGGACTCGAAGCGCCGACCGTCTCCCCACCAGCGAGCCCCGGCGGGGAACCAAGGGCCCCTGCGACGGACTGAACCGCCCATCCCCTGCTCACTTTTTGGGCTCGCGGCGGCCGCGGCTCGCGCTTGGAAGAGGAGGATGTTTATATCGAGGAAACGGGGGTAGGCGGCTGGCCTATGTGGCTGCGGCGCCTGTCTATTTTCGTTGTGCTCGTGGTCGCCGCGACCGTCGCCGCCGCTGTCATTCTCGCCACGCGGTCGGCGCCCGCGCCCGCTTCCGCCGAGGGCGAACTCGTCAACGTCACCCTGAACATCCCCGCCGACGTCCGTCAGAACCCGTGCAACGGCGAGTTCGTCAACCTGAGCGGACGACTGCACATCGTCTTTTCCGTGCGGACGGACAGCCAGGGCGGGTACCACGTGACGCAGCAGACGGACGAGGCGGCGCGCGGGACGGGCCTTACGAGCGGCGACACGTACGTCGGCTCGGACAACAAGATGGAGAGCTGGGACGCGAAGCCGCCGTTTCCGCAGGTCTATACGACGACGCACTCGATCCTGCTCGCGAGCAACGGGAACGCCCCGAATTTCCTCTTCCTCTACGTGCTCCATACGACCGTGACGGCGGCGGGCGTCCCGAGCGCTACGGTCGACCAGTTCCAGACGAAGTGCACGCCCTAGCCTCTCGCTAGAGCTCCGCTCGCTGTCCTTGACATCGAGCGAGGGCGTGGCACACTGCGCGCGCTACTTTCTGCGGACGGGGGAGGGGTCTCACGTGGATGGTCAAGCGACGTACTCGCGTCGTCGTTTCCTGCAGGGTGCCGTTGCCGTTTCCGCGGGCGCGATCAGCGCGCGCGGGCTGTACGAGGCGCTCGACCAACTCGGGCTCGTCGCGCCCGAACGTGCGGAAGCAGCAGTCGTTCGGAGGCGCGAGGAGCAGTACCTGATCGAGGGGCTCGAGGTCATCCAGGACGACGGCGTTCCCGTCGTCGTCCCTCCCATCTACAACGACATGATCACGGCGACGCTCGCGCCGGGGCGAACGTGGAACGCGACGACCCTGAAAAGCGCCAAGTCACGGCTCGAGAACGCGCTCAAGACGGTCGAATCCCCGTATCCGGCGACGGCTGCCGGCCTCACCATCGTCGTCGGCTGGGGGCTCCCGTACTTCCGTACGCGCGTGCCGGCGCTTTGGAAGTCGCGTGGGCCGGTCGACACGGCTCTGACGACCGATCCTGCCAACCCAAAGTTCGCCGTCCTGGACGCGATCCGCTTCCCCAGCGATCCGGAGACGATGGAGCTCGAGGCGAACGACGTCGTCTTCAAGCTGCGAAGCGACTCGCAGGACATCCTGCGAAACGTCGAGCGGGCGCTCTTCGACGACCCGACGAACAAGGCGTACGTCGGCGACCTCTTCTCGATCACGAGCAAGCGGATCGGCTTCCTCGGACGCGGCTTCGGCGGCAAGAACGTCGGGCGCGAGCTCGCGATCCAGGCGGGCGTCCCAGGCGCCGATCAGATCCCGGTTCGATCGCAGCTCATGATGGGCTTCACGAGCACGCAGCCGGCGGCCCTCGGGCCGGACAACATCGTAAGCTTCGAGACGCTTCCGGGGGTCACGAACCAGTGGCCGAGCGGGTACTTCGCGGCCGGATGCGCGATGCACGTCTCGCACCTGAACCTCGACCTCGCGAGCTGGTACGGACTGGACTACTCGTCCCGGGTCGCCCGCATGTTCGACAGTCACCGCCCGGTGCCGCCGGACGGGAGAGTGACGCTCTCGAACGGACCGAGCGACGTCACGAGCGGGACTCAGCTCGACGCGGACAGAAAGACGGGCGTGATCGGACACAACGAGACGCTCCAGCAGGCGACGCGACTGCAGGCCGACGTCCTCGACAACTACAGGCGGACGCGCACGAAGGGCACTGCCGTCCCGATCCGCGAGGACTTCAACACGATCGACGATCCCTTCGCGTGGCCGTCCAACGGCGGCGCGAAGGCCGGCCTCCACTTCGCCGTCTTCGTCCCCGCAAGCAGGCTCTTCCATACGGCCCGCCTCGCGATGGACGGAGTGCTCCCGGACGGGACGAACCTCCGTAGCGAGATCTCGGACGCGAACAACGGGATCAACTCGCGCATGGCCGCCACCCACCGGCAAAACTTCCTCGTGCCGCCGCGCTCGAAGCGGTCGTTCCCGCTCGCGGAGCTCCTTTGATGTAAGCCGCACGCGGGGAGGGCGGCGAAGGACGATGGCTCGGGCGGCGCAGGTAGCTAGCTTCTTCTGCCCACTCCCTGTCCTTGGGGCTTCGACAGGGGAACCTGTGCGGTGCCGGGCCGCAAGGAGTCGACGTCTCACGGCGCTCGGCGTCGCACCCCTATGTCGCTAGAAGCCGCTCGAGCGTTAGCCGAAGTCCTCGAGCGCGGTGGACCTCAGGGCGCCGATACGGTCGTCGGGGCGGTCCGGTGGACGGGACGCGACGTGCTCTTTCGGCTCGTACGCGAAGACCCGCCGCGCGTCCGCGACTTCCATTCGGGCCTGATGAATGGACGGCCCCTCGTCCGGCGCGACGACATGGGTCTCCTGCACCAGGGAGTCTCGATGTTCGATACGCCCGGTGGCGCCCTTTCGCGCGCTTTGGGACGAGCGTTCGTCGCCGCGGTTGAACTCGAGGAGGGGTTCGGCTTTACCGTCGCGAAGACGTTCTGCCAAGGTCACTACACGATCTGGGGCGATCCCGAGCGATTGGCAAGGACGGCGCGAGTCGTCGAGAGCGTGGTCGGCCTACGTTCGCGACGCGGACTCACGGAGGAATTGTCAAGCGAGAGAACGGTTGCGTACGAGATCGTCGAGATCGAGAACGGTGACGTACTCGCGACCTTCAGGGATCGAAGCGACGCCGCCGCGGCGCTGATGGGCTACGTCGAGGCGCACGGATTCGGCGCCTACGACGTCGCGCGCCGCGTTGTGCTAATCGAGGTCGACGAGGCCGGTAACGGGCGAGGCAACTTCGTCACGTACGAGGAAGTCCTCACCGAGGCGACGAGAACGGTCGATGCGCCAGAGGAGGCGACCCCGGTCGCTCGCGCTCAGGAGCGATCGATTTCCCCCGATGACGTGAAACGACTGACGGAGGACCTTCTTCTCGCGGTGGGAGGGACGCCCGTCTACTCGTCGGACGGCAGCAGGATCGGCCGCATCGAAGAGATCTTCGTCGGCCAGGACACCGGCGAGCCCAAGTGGATCGGCCTTCGCACGGGGTTTTTCGGGAGGAAGCGGGCTGTCGTCCCTGCGACGGGCGCCAAGATGCTCGAGGACCGGGTCGCGGTTCCGTACAGCAAGGACCACGTGAAGGACGCTCCTGACATCGACTCGGACGAGATCAGCCAGGAAACCGAGGAGCGCCTCTATGCGCACTACGGCCTCGGCTACTCGGAACGACGCTTGCCCACTGCCCTTCCAAGAGCGCGGTGACCGAAAGGCCCTAGAGAACCACCTGACTCGTTTTCCATCGCTCCGAAGAGGATCACCCTTCCTGAAGCGGCGACACGCGACCGCTCGCGGAGCGCAGTCGGGCGCGAGTCCTGGTAATCGTTCGTCCCAGCGCGTGGCCGCCGTCTCCACAACCGTGAGGAAGCGCGAGAAGCGCGTATCGCCTACCTACGAGCGGCTCGAGCGACTGTTCGAGAGCGGCGAGCCCGTCATCCTCGACGGAGGCAACGCGACCGAGCTCGAGCGCTCGCAGGCGGGCGAGCTCCGCGACTCGGACAAGGGACTCTGGGGAACGGGCGCGCTCTACCAAGCGCCGTATGCGGTCCTCGACGTTCACCGCCGCTACGTCGAGGTGGGCTGCGACGTCATCTCGACGAACACGTGGGCCATCCTGGCGGCCGCAGAGCTCGAGGCGCGGGGGCTCGTCGGCAGGACCGGCATGACGCACTGGATGGACGTCGCCCGCCTCGGCATCCGACTTGCTGCCCAGGCGGTCGAGGAGGTCGGACGCACGGGCTCGTGCGCGATTGCGTTCAGCGTCAACGGCGACGTGGAGAACGCCGAGCGCCTCCGCACGCTGAGGCTCCTCGCCCGCGTCTTCGAGGACCGCGCGCCCGACCTCATCCTGATGGAGACGATGTCGCTGATCCGCGACGGGCTCACGCTCCCCGCCGTCGAGCTCATGCTCGAGACCGGGATCCCCGTCTGGCTCAGCTTCCGCCGTTGCCGCCACGGCGTCTGCGGCGTCTACGGGCAACACTGGGGTGGTCCCGAAGGCGATCTCTTCGGTCGCGCCGCGCGTGAGTTCGAGGAGGCCGGTGTGTCGGCGCTTCTCATCAACTGTCTACCGCCCGACCATGTGGACGCGATGCTTCCTTGGCTTCGCGACTTCACCGACCTCCCCCTCGGCGTCTACCCGAACCTCGGTTACTTCTCGGAATCGGGGTGGCGCTCAGACGAGCGGGTGGGGCCGGACGAATATGCCGAGCTCGCGCTCTCGTGGCGCGAGCAGGGGGCCCAGATCGTTGGCGGCTGCTGCGGCACGACCCCGAGCCACATCGCGGCCGCCCGCGCACGCCTTCAGGGAACGAAGCCGGGCCGGCGGCGGAGCGAGCCTGTCGCGACCGCCGATGGTCTTGCCAGCGAGACGGCGTACGTCGCTCGGCCGTGGGTCGGCGAGTCAGGGAGCGTCGTCTACCCGCTCCCGTTCCCGGACCTCGTGCTCGATCCGGACGTGTTCGTGCCGACGGTCGGCAGTCTGCTCGTCTGGAAGCATCTCTTGCAGGGGCGGGTCGGGGAAGGGAAGCGGTGTCTCGATGTCGGGTGTGGAAGCGGTCTTCTGGCTCTCCAGCTCGCGCTGAACGGCGCCGAGCACGTCCACGCGGTCGACATCCAGCGCGAGGCGGTGGCGAACACGCTTGCGAACGCGTTCAGGAACGGCATCGCGGATCGCGTCACCGGGGCCGAGGCAGACCTTTTCATGTTTGAGCCCGAGGAGCGATACGACCTCGTCGTAGCGAGCCTCTACCAGATGCCGGTCGACCCGTTCGACCGCTTCACCGGCCACCGACCGCTCGACTACTGGGGCCGCAATCTGGTCGACCACTTGATCGGCCTCCTCCCGCGCTTGCTCGGCGAAGACGGGATCGCGCTCGTCATGCAGCTCTCGATCTTGAGTCAGCTCCAGACCGCCGAGCTTCTCGAGCGGGAAGGGCTGACGGCGCACGTCCTCGACTTCACGTTCTTCCCGTTCACGCCCGCGTTCGAGCAGAACCGCGACCAGATCGAGCGGGTCGAGCAGCTTTCTGATGCGTACCACCTACGTCTCGGCGACGCCGACGTCATGGTCGCGTACCTCCTCGAGGTAGCGCGCAAGTAGTCGTCGCGGGCGAGAGCGCGCGGACGACCTCCGGCCTGCCGTCGTCGTCCGCCGGAGCCGGCCCGCCGGCACTGGCGCTCGGGCAGCACTCGGCTGCTGCTAGCGCGTGCTAGTCGTCGTCGCCGTTCTCGTCCTCGCGCCGCGGCGGCTGCGGAAACCCGGGCTCTAGCGGCTCGCTCGGCCCGGGCGGAGCGGGTGGCGCGTCGGGCACGTTCGCAGGCGAGTCCGGCGGGGCCGGCACGCCTGCTCTCGGTACATCCGCAGGCGGCAGCGAAACCTCCTAGCGTTCGAGCGGCGCCATCGTGAGCCCGAAGCCGTTGAGCTCCGTCCAGTAGAGCTCGGCCGGCTCCCGGTGGCCCGCCCAGACGACGGCTCGCCCGGTGTTGTGGATTCGGTTCGCGAGCGCGAGGCCGCGCTCGAACGTGACTCCCGGGACGACGCGGGCGAGCGCGAACGCGACGCCGTCGAACGTGTTGTGGTTGTCGTTCAGGACGATCACGCGCCACTGGTCGCCGACGTTTCCCCCGGCGCCGTCGCGGACGCGCTCCTTTGTGGGCGTGGAGGGAGTCGCCACGATCGGACGATAGCGCGAGGAAAACGCCCGCACGCACGGGCTCCTCTCGCGCGGGCGACCTAGAAGCGAACGATCCGAACGGGCGTGCCGAGCGGGATGATTCGGCGGAGCTTGCGCGCCGTGGCCGGCGTCACCCGGATGCAGCCGTTCGACGCGGCGTGCCCGATCGTCTGCGTCGCCGGCGTCCCGTGAATCCCGACGACGCCCCCGCGCAGGAAGTCGGGAAGTCCGGCCGGCGCGCTCAGCTCGAGCGCGTAGGTCGAGACGAGCGCGTTTCGCGGCGGGACGTACTTCGCGGCGACGTAGAACCGGCCGAGCGGCGTCTTCCGATCCGGACGGCCGACGGCGACGCGCGCCCGAAAGATGCGCTGCCCGTTCCGGTAGACCTGAAGCACCTTCGCGCCGCGGCGAACGACGACGGAGCGCGTTGTCGGGCGGACCGACGCCGCCCAAGCGGGGATCCAGCCCGTCCGGCCGAACGGCCGGATCGGGAGGTTCAGCCGATACCAGACGCGCCCAGCCTTGCCGTTGCTTCCGCCTGCGAGCGACGTCGGCACGATCGGCTTGAGCGGCCCGCTCTTGAGCGCCGTCGCCCGCATCGGGAGTTGCCTCGCGTTGATTTTCGCCGCAAGCCCTGCGGTATCCGCCTGGGCGTACACGAACGAGTACTTGTTGCCGTCGACGAACACGGCGAGCTGGTCCTCGGCGCCGTTATCCAAGATCGAGACGCGGATCGAGTTGCCCTCGCTGCCGGCGGCGCGAGCGTCGAAACGAAGCGCGGCGACGCCGGATGTGTTCACGAGCGTGAGCGACGCTGCCTTCGGGGTGACGTACCCGATGCGGCGTTTCCCGATCGCGAGGACGATCTGGGGGCGCAGGTCGCTACGGAGCTCGTGGAGCGTCATCAGGCGTCGCGCGCCCGCTCGGGGCACCGCCCGAACGGCGACCGAGGGAACCGCCAGCCGACCGGCAGCCGGGAAACGAGAAGGAATCGCGCCGGCGGCGGCCGAGGTGAGGAAGAACGAAGCGAGCACGGCGAGCACGAGCCCGACCACGGCTGCTCGCGCTACGGGCACACGGATACGCCCCCGCCCTCTTCCTTCGACCCCGGACACTCAGGAGGAGAGTAGCGGCTCGCGAGAATCGCTTCCAGCGGTCCGGCGCCGAGACGCCGCCCGCGCCCGCTCGGTGCGAGCG
>JALZGN010000176.1 GCA_030861005.1 Actinomycetota bacterium | reverse complement strand
GAGCGGCGCGAGCTCGCGCGCGCGTTCGGCGCCAAGACGGGCGATGGACGGGGCGCCGACGTCGTCATCGAGGCCGCCGGGAGCGAGGCGGCGTGGCGCGACGCCGTCGAGCTCGTGCGGCCGGGCGGCACGGTCGTCTTCTTCGGCGGCCTTCCGCGTACGACCGCCGTTCCGCTCGACGCCTACCGGCTGCACTACGACGAGCTGACGCTTCGCGGCGCCTTTCACCACGTCCCGCGCACGGTCCGCGCGGCGCTCGCGTTCCTCGCGACGGGCGCGTACCCCTGGGGCCGCCTGATCACACACCGAGTCGGCCTCGAGGGCGTCGTGCCGCTCCTCGACGATCCGCCCCGCGGGCTCCTCAAGGCGGCCGTTCTCCCGTAGCTCCCGGCGGATACGATCAGCCGGCACCCGAAGTGAGGAGGAGGAGTTGCCCGGTCTCATGAGCCGCACGTCGAGCGTCGTCAAGGCGTGGATCTCGCGCCTGCTCGACCGCGCGGAGGATCCGTCCGTCACGCTCGATTACTCGTACGAGCGGCAGCGCGAGCAGCTGCAGAAGGTCAAGCGCGGCGTCGCCGACGTCGTGACGGCGAAGAAACGGCTCGAGCTCCAGACGGGCAAGCTCGAGCAGGAGGTCGCGAAGCTCGAAGGGCAGGCGCGTCAGGCACTCGCCGCGGGCCGCGAGGACCTAGCCCGCGCGGCGCTCGAGCGGAAGGCGCTCGCCCAGCAGCAGCTCCAGGGGCTCGATCAGCAGGCGGCCGATCTCGAGCGCCAGCAGCAGCAGCTCGTCGCCGCGGAGAGCCGGCTGGCCACCAAGGTAGAGGCCTTCCGGACGCAGAAGGAGGTGATCAAGGCCCAGTACTCCGCAGCCGAGGCGCAGGCGCGAATCGGCGAGGCCGCTTCCGGGATCGGCGAGGAGATGGCGGACACCGGCCTTGCGATCGAGCGCGCGCGGGACAAGACCGAGCAGATGCAGGCCCGCGCAGCCGCGGTCGAGGAGCTCACCGAGGCCGGCACCCTCGACGACTTCACGACGCCCGGCGGCTCGCAGCTGGACCGCGAGCTGGCGCAGATCAGCTCCGGGGCGCAGGTCGAGGACGAGCTCGCGCGGCTCAAGGGCGAGCTCGGGACCGGCGGGGAGCGGAAGGAGATCGAGCAATGATCGTCCGGCTCATGGGCGAAGGCCAGTACCGCGTCGGCGACGACCTGCGCAGCCGTCTGAACGCGCTCGACGATCGCGCCGGTGCGGCGCTCGAGGCAGGGGACGAGAACGAGCTCGACCAGGTGCTCGATCAGATGTTCGAGCTCGTCCGGAGCGAGGGGGAGAAGCTAGCCGACGAGGATCTCTCGCCGTCCGATGCCGTCATCCCGCCGAGCGATCTGACGCTCGAGGAGTCCCGCGAGCTCATGTCGCACGAGGGCTTCATCCCCGACGTCCCCGCTCAGAGCTAGAAGTCAAGCGGTGCGTCGAAGAGCCCGAGCCACCGTTCCAGCTCGGGCTCGATCGGAAGCTCCCCGTCCAGCTCGTTCTTGAGCCGCAACTCCTCCGCGTTGTCGCGGGTCTTGTCCTCGCCGGTCGGGACGAACGGCCAGAACGTGCCGCGCTTGTAGCCGTACACGAGGTGAACGGGCCGCTCTCGCCCCTCGAAACGGAAGATGGCCGCCAAGAGCTGCGACCCGAAACCCTGCGCCTCGAGCTCGGAGCTCACGAGGTGGACCGACGTGACGAGATCCTCGAAATCGGGATCGCGGACGACGAGCCACTGGAACCCGAAGGAGTCCGACCGGCGTCGGACTTCGGAGCCGGAGGTCTCGGCCGCGACGGCGAGAAGCTCGTCGATTCCCTGCTCAGCGCGCGCGAACTCGCCAGCCGAGAGCGGCTTGAAGCACACGGCCGCGACCCCCGACGAGTGAAGCGCGAGCTCGGCCTCGAGCGTCACGTGCGCGCTCGAGAGCGCGAAGAGCTTGTCGAGCTTCGCCCCCGCGAGCTTCTTTCGTCCGAAGAGGATGTCTCCGAGTCCCACCCGCCGAGCGTAGCCCACGAGCGGGCCGGCCGGTGCGTCAGACGTTCGCTACGGTTGCGGCGGCGGGTTCGGCGGCGTGACGGGCGGGCCGACAGGGGTCGTCGGTGGCCCAACCGGCGTCACCCCGCCCGGCCCACGAGGCGGCGTGACGGGCGGCCCGACGGGAGTGGTCGGCGGCCCCACGGGCACGCCGGCGGGCGGCCCATGCCCGTGCGAGTCGTC
>JALZGN010000145.1 GCA_030861005.1 Actinomycetota bacterium | reverse complement strand
GTGAGCGGCTTTCCGACGTCGCGCGACTCGAGCTCCGCGAGCTCGTCGGCGTGCGCCTCGAGGAGCTCGGCGACCGCGACGAGGAGCCGCGTTTTCTCGCTCGGATCGACGCGCTCCCAGGCGCGCTGCGTCGAACGCGCGGCGTCGACCGCCTCGTCCACTTCGGCCGAGCCTGCCAGGGGAAGCGTCGCGAGCACCTCGCCCGTGGCGGGATCGACCGTGTCGAAGGTTGCAGCGCCCTTGCTCACTATGTGAGACTCTGTCACACATGCTGGACCTCAGCAAACGCGTCCGTGGACTCTTCCTCAAGCTTCCGACGACGGAGGTCGTCGACTTGGCGGCCGCGAGCGGCTTCGACTTCGGGGTCGTCGATCTCGAGCACTCGCAGCTCGGCGACGTTCAGGCCTTCCGGCTCCTCCGCCACGGGCAGGTCCTCGGCTTCCCGATGCTGGCGCGGATCCCGACGGGGGAGCGCGGGCTCGTCAACCGGCTCCTCGAGGCCGGCGCGGCGGGGATCCACCTCTCGACCGTCCGGCGCGCCGCGGAGGTCCGCGATCTTCGGGCCGCGTGCCGGTACGCGCCCGAGGGTACGCGCTCGATCAGCCTGGCGCACCCGGCTGCCCGGTACGGCGCGCTCTCGCTCGCCGAGTACCTCGCCGAGCAGCGACGTGGGCCGCTCGTCGTCGCGCAGATCGAGACGGGCGAGACCGACGACGCGCTCGACGAGATCGCGGAGGCCGGGCCCGACGTCCTCTTTGTCGGCCCGACGGATCTCGCGGTCGACCTCGGCCTGGACGCCGAGCGCGTCCGACGGCGGATCGACGAGATCGCGCACGCGGCCGAGCGCGCCGGCGTGCCCCTCGGGGGCTTCGCGGTCGACGACCCGCGCGTCCGCTACCTCGCCGTCTCGACCGATCTCACCCTCCTTCGGAAGGCGATGCTCGATGCCGCCTGATCTTTCGGTCCGGCTCGGCCCGCTCGCGCTCAAGAACCCAGTCATCTGCGCATCGGGCGAATGGACCGCGACCGCGGAGGGGCTGCAAACGGCGGTCGATTCCGGTGCGGCGGCCATCGTCGCCAAGTCGGCCAACGAGGCGGAGGCGGCGAAGCGCCAGCTGAAGACAGCCGAGTACCTGCTTCTGGACGACACGTGGCGTCCGGTCCTGTCAGCGTCGCGCTCGACCTCGCTCTTCAATCGCTCCGGCCTCGTCGCCGAGCCCTTCGACGCCTGGGTCGAGACGGTGGCGGAGGCGGATCGTCGCGCGCGCGACGAGGACGCCTACGTCGTCGCGAGCCTGATCCCCGCGGATCTCGACGAGCTCCCCAACCTCGCTCGCGCCCTCGAGGGCGCGGGGGTCCGCTGGCTCGAGGTGAACGTGGGCGCCGCGCACGGCGAGGAGGTGACCCCTGGGACGATCGATCTGGCCCGCGACGCCGAGCGCGTCGGGGCGATCGTCGCGCGCGTGCGCGAGTCGGTCTCGCTTCCGCTCACGGTGAAGCTTCCGGGGCAGGGCGACGTCCTTGGCATGGCGGTCGCGGCGCGCGACGCGGGTGCCGACTTCCTCTGCCTCGTTGGGCGCCCGCTCGCCTTCGTCCCCGACCTCGCGACGAGACGCCCCGTTCTCGGGACGTTCGGCGTCATCGGCGGCGCGTGGGCGCTCCCGCTCACCCTCCGCTGGGTGGCGAAGGCGCGAGCGCGCCTCGGGCCGGACGTCCCGCTTCTCGCGACGAACGGCATCCGCGACGGCCGCGACGTCGCGCGCGCTCTTCTCGCGGGCGCGAGCGCGGCTCAGCTCGGAACGGCCATCTGGAGCGAGGGCTTCGACGCGATCGCCCGCGCGCTCGCCGACCTCTCCCGGTATCTGGAAGAGCAGGGCGTCTCGGCCGGGGAGCTCGTGGGCGAGGCCGCGGACGCCGTCATGAGCTACGAGGAGGTTGCGAGAACGGCATGACCCGGACCGGTACATACGGGAGCGCGGTCACGCTCGAGGAGCTCGAGCACGACCCCTATCCCGTCTACAAGCGCCTGCGAGACGAGGAGCCGGTGTCGTACGTGGAGGCGGTCGGCCTCTGGCTCGTGACGCGGTGGGCGGACGTCAACTACGTCGACAAGACGCCCGATCTCTTCACCGGCGAGACGGAGCCTTCGACGCTCAACCGGACGTTCGGAAAGAACCTGCTCGGGTCGGAGGGGCCCTATCACCAGCGGATCCGCTCGATCATCTACCCCGCCTTCCGCGTCCAGGCGATCGGCCACTACCCAAACGACGTCATCGCGCCGATCGCGAACGAGCTCGTCGACGCGTTCGTCGGTCGCGGCGAGGTCGAGTTCGTGTCCGAGTTCGCGGAGCCGCTCTCCACCAAGGTGGTGAAGCGAGCCCTCGGCCTCGCGGAGATCGAGGACGACACGCTTCGCCGCTGGTTCGTCGAGCTCGCCACCGGTGCCGCGAACTTCGAGGGGGACCCGGGGAAGCAGGCGATCGCCGACAACGCGAGCCGCGAGGTCAACGAAACCGTCCAGCCGATCCTCGACCGGCTCGAGGAGAGCCCGGACGACACGCTCCTCTCGAGCATGCTTCATTTGGAGGTCGAAGCGCAGCGACTGACCCGCGAGGAGATTCAGTCGAACCTGAAGGTCATGATCGTCGGCGGCCTCCAGGCGGGCACCGACCTGATCGCGCTCTCGCTCTGGGCGCTCCTCGCCCACCCCGAGCAGGCCGAGCAGGTGAAGGCCGACCCGAGCTTGATCAACCAGGCGATCGAGGAGGGTGCGCGCTGGCACTCCCCGGTTGGGACGTCGACCCGGCAGACGACCCGCGAGACCGAGCTCGCGGGCGTGAGGCTCGAGAAGGGCTCGCTGATCGCCGCCGTCCTCGCGTCGGCCAACCGTGACGAGCGAAACTGGACCGACCCAGACCGCTACGACATCCATCGCCGCGACGGAGCTCACCTCGCGTTCGCGACCGGCCCGCACCTCTGCATCGGCGCGCGCCTGGGTCGCTACGAGGCGCGAACGGCGTGGCGCGTCCTCTTCGAGCGGCTCCCGAACCTCCGTCTCGATCCCGACCGGCCGATCGAGCTCTCGGGGTGGGAGTTTCGCTCGCCCCACCATCTCCACCTCCTCTTCGACGCCCCGTGACCGAGCTGACGCAGGACTACCTCGAGCGGCTAGAGCGCGTCGTACCGCGCGCGCTCCCGGCCGAGCTCGATCTCTTCGACGAGGAGACGGCGCGCCGGGGCGTCCGCCTCAACAAGGCCGCCTACTCGCTGAAGGACGAGGAGCAGCGACGTCTCTTCCTCGCGGACGAGGAGCGTTGGATGGAGCAGTTCGCTCTCACCGAGGAGGAGAAGGAGCTCATCCGCCGCCGCGACTGGATTGGACTCTGGCGGAGCGGGATGTCGATCTACGTCATGGTGAAGCTTTCGGGCGTCACCGAGACGCCGCTGCCCGAGATCGGAAAGCAGATGCGCGAGTCGGCATGACGGGGATGCCCCAACAATCGCCCCCGAGGACCCACGAGGAGGTTTGCTGATGGCCAGGATCGTCGGAGGGATCGGGGCGTCCCACGCGCCGTCCATGGAGCACGTCTACGACGCCGGCGAGGAGGTCCGCCTGAGCGACGAGTGGAAGCCGCTCTTCGGGCCGTTCCGGGAGGTCGCCCGCTGGCTCGACGAGGCGCGGCCGGATCGGCTGGTCGTGATCTACAACGACCACATGGACGGGTTCTTTCTCGACAAGTACCCGACGTTCGCGCTCGGGATGGCCGACGAGTATCCGATCGCCGACGAGGGGTTCGGAGTGCGGCCGTTCCCGCCCGTCCCCGGAGACGCGAGCTTCAGCTGGCACGTGGCGCGCTCGCTCGTCGCCGACGAGTTCGACCTCACGATGTGCATGGAGATGGAGGTCGACCACGGCGTCATCTCTCCCCTCCCCATGGTCGACTTCGCCGAGGGTGAGGGCGGCTGGAAGATTCCGATCGTCCCGCTCGCGGTCAACGTCATCCTCCATCCGCTCCCGACTCCCGCGCGGTGTTTCAAGCTCGGTCAGGCGCTTCGGCGAGCCGTCCTCTCCTACTCGGAGGACCTCTCCGTCGTCGTCGTCGGGACCGGAGGGCTCTCGCACCAGTTGACCGGTCCCCGGTTCGGACGGGTGGCGGCCGAGTGGGACCGCGAGTTCATGCGTCTCCTCGTCGAGGAGCCGGAGTCGCTCTCGGAGCTGACGCACGAGGAGCTGATCAGGCGGGGCGGCACCGAGTCGGTCGAGGTCGTCCTCTGGCTCGCCATGCGCGGCGCTCTCCCGCGCGAGGCGCGCCCCGTCGTCGAGGCGTACTACGCGCACCGGATCATGGGCTACGGCCTCCAGGCGTATGCGGCTGCCGCATGACCACGGATAGGGTCGCCCGCATCCTCGAGGGCGCGGTCGACCTCCACGTTCACCCCGCACCCTCGCCGCTCCCGCGACGGATCGGCGCCGCCGAGGCAGCCCGCCTCGCCGGCGAGGCCGGGTTTCGCGCGATCGTAGTCAAGTCGCACCACCATTCGACGGTCACGGACGTGCTCGCCCTCGAGGCCGAGGGGACGATCCCGAGCGACGTCCGTGTCTTCGGCGGGATTGCGCTCAACGGGGCCGTCGGCGGCATCAATCCGAAGGCGGTCGACCTCGCGCTGAAGCTCGGCGGGAAGATCGTCTGGTTTCCGACGATCGGCTCGCCGAAGCACATCCGCCACCACGCGGAGCACCCCGACCTCAAGTTCCCGAAGCTGGCGGTGCAGCTGAAACCCGAGGAGCCGATCGAGATCCTCGCCGACGGCGACGGCCGCGTTCGCGACGACGTCTACGCGGTCCTCGAGTCGGTCAAGGAGGCGGACGCGATCCTCGCGAGCGGCCACCTCGCGCCAGACCGGATCACGGCCCTCTTTCGGGCGGCGCGCGAGGTCGGCGTCGAGCGCCTGCTCGTCAACCACCCGAACTTCGTGGTCGAGGCGAGCCACGAGGACGGTAAGCGCTGGGTCGAGCTCGGCGCGTACATCGAGCATTCGCTCTGCATGTACGACGAGGAGTCGAGCTTCTACCAGTGGGACCTGGAGACGCTCGTCGCCTGGATCGAGGCGGTCGGCCCGGCACGGTCGATCCTCGGCTCCGACCTCGGACAGATGGACAACCCGTTGCCGACCGAGGCGTTTCGCAAGATCGTCGCGAAGCTCCTCGGCCGCGGCGTGCGCGAGGACGACGTCAGACGGCTGGTCGGCGACAACGCGGCGCAGCTCCTCGGCGTCGCATGAAATTGGCCGCGGTTCAGCGCGAGCTGCGCTCGAGAGCTCATCCCGCGCCGGTGAAGGTTGTGGCGGCGGAGTCGACGGTTCAGGATTCTGCGCCCGCGTCGCAGGTGCGGCGGCACGCGAACGAAGGGAGGGCACATGGCAACACGCGCTGAGGCACGCGACCTCGAACCCGGACGCCACGAGCTCGGGCTCGAGCGCCGGGCGGTCGGGCTCTGGACCGCGATCGGGACGACGTTCGGACTCATCGTCGCCTCGACCGTGCTCGCGTCGGTCACGGCGGGGTTCTTCGCGAGCTACGTCTTCCTGGCGGCCCTCGCGATCGGCATCATCGTGATGTACCTGCAGTCGTTCAGCTTTTCGGAGCTCGCGACGATGATCCCGCGCGCGGGGTCGATGAACGAGTACGTCCGTGCCGGGCTCGGGCCCTTCTTCGCCACGCTCACCGTGCTCGTCGGCTACATCGCCGTCCAGCTCTTCCCGACCACCGCCGAGGCATACACCCCCTCGGCGATCATCAAAGGCTTCCTCTGGACGGGCGGGCCGTCGACGACGGTCTGGGTGATCGTCTTCGTCCTCTTCGTCGCCCTCGTCAACGTCGCCGGGATTCGCCCCTACGGCGCGGTGGAGGTCTTCCTGACGTTCGCGGTCGCCTCGTCGCTCCTCGTCTTCGGTCTGATCGGGCTGCTCGGGCAGGGCTCGAACGACCCGATCGGGAGCGCGCTCCCGCACATCGACTTCACCTGGAGCTTGCTCTCGACCCTCCTCGGGACGGCGATCTTCACCTTCGTCGGGATGGAGTACACGTGCCCGCTCGCCGAGGAGATGGACAACCCGGGGCGGAACATCCCGCTCGGCATCTTCCTCGGGCTCACGCTCGTCGCGGCGCCCGTCGTCCTCTTCGGGCTTGCGGCCGCCCGCTACGTCCCGTCCGAGGACCTCTCGCACTTCAGCCCGGTCGCGCACATGGACGCGGCGATCGCGATCCTCGGCGACGCCGGGAAGTGGTGGATGGCGTTCATCTCGATCGCGGCGACGCTCTCGACGCTGAACGCGCTCCTGGCGGGCGTCCCGCGGATCCTCTACGGGATGGGGCTCACGCGGCAGCTCCCGTCCGTGTTCTCGTACCTCCTGCCGGCGACGCGGGCGCCGGTGGTGGGGATCGCGGCGGTCGCGCTGCTGCCGATCCTGATGAACGTCTTCGTCGATCTCGGCGAGAGCCAGAACTTCATCAAGCTGATCCTCGCCGGAGTCCTCGGGTGGGCGACGGCATACCTCCTGATCCACCTAACGGTGATCGTCCTCCGCCGCCTGGAGCCGAACGCCCCGCGACCGTTCCGCTCGCCGCTCGTGCCGATCCCCCAGTTGCTCGGCGCCGGCCTGCTGGCGCTCGCCGCCTTCAAGATCTTCCCCGATCCCGAGATCCGCGAGGACATCTACACCTACTACGGGATCTTCCTCGGAGTCTCGGTCGCGCTCTCGTTCGTCTACAACGCGTTTGCGTACCGGAGCGCGACCGAGCAGTTCCGCCGCGTCCCCCTCGCGGAGGTCTACCGCGAGACGCGTGTCATCGACGAGGAGCTCGGCCCGCCGGTCGAGCCGGGAGCGCCGCACCTCAGGCACGATACAAACCACTGATGGCGGCCACGCAGGACGCGTCGACGGAAGCGCGAGTCGAGCACGTGCTCGCTGCCGGCGTCGAGCGCGTCCGCGTCCACTTCAGCGACCTGATCGGGGTTTCGCGGAACAAGGTCGTCCCGGTCTCGATGCTCGACCAGGTTTGCGAGGACGGGATCAACTTCTGCATCTCGGCGTTCTGCGTCGACCACGCTGGCGAGGTGATCGAGGGGACCGGGCTCGGAGCGGAGGTCGACTTCAGAGACGCGCAAGTCGTCCCGGACCTCTCGACGCTGACCGTCGTGCCGTGGGAACGCGGAACGGCGATCGTGATCGGCGACGTCATGTTCGACGGTGAGCCGCTTTCGGTGTCGCCGCGCCAGCTCCTGAAGCGCGCGGTCGAGGAGACGGAGAAGCGCGGCTTCCGGCCGGTGGCCGGCCACGAGCTCGAGTTCTTCCTTCTCCGGCCGAGCCCGAACGGGCGCGGCTTCGAGCAGTACGCGAAGCAGCCCGGGCTCGTCTACACGCTCTCGCCGATCGTCGACACGGAGGGCGTCCTGCGGGAGATGGAGGACGCCGCGCACGCGATGGGGCTTCCGGTCGTCGGCTCGAACCAGGAGTACTTCGGGTCGCAGTGGGAGATCAACCTCAAGCACCGAGATGCGCTCGGGGCGGCGGACGACGCCCACCTCTTCAAGCTCGCCGTGAAGGAGATCGCGGCCAAGTACGCCCTCGTCGCGACCTTCATGGGTAAGCCGATCCAGGAGCTCGGGACGTCCGGCTACCACCTCCACCTCTCGCTCTGGGACGACGCCGGCGAGAACGCGTTCGAGGATCCCGATACCGTGGACGGGCTCTCGGACGTCTGTCGCCACTTCCTCGCCGGGCAGCTCGAGCACGCGCGCGGGATGACCCCGATCATGGCGCCGACGATCAACGCCTACAAGCGCTTCCTCGCGATGGCGTTCGGGCCCTGGAACGTGACGTGGGGCCACGACAACCGGACCGTCTACGCGCGAATCCCACGCGAGCGCGGCAACGCCACACGCGTGGAGAACCGCGCCGGGGACGGGACCGCGAACGCGTACCTCGCGTCGGCGGCAGCCCTCTTCGCGGCGATCGACGGGCTCGATCGCGAGCTCGATCCCGGCGATCCCGTGAGCGGAGTCGCGTACGAGCTCGAGGACAAACCGCTCATGCCGTTCTCTCTCGCCGAGGCGCTCGATGCGCTCGAGGGCGACCACTACTTGAAGGAGGCGCTCGGGCAGCAGTTCGTGCGCGCGTTCCTCGCGATGAAGCGAAGCGAGGTCAACCGCTTCCAGAGCGCGGTAACCGACTGGGAGCTGAACGAGTACGTGAACGTCCTGTGAGCACGGGGGCCCCGAGCTTCGAGCGCGACATCCGCCCGCTCTTTCGCGACGAGGACGTCGAGTCGATGGAGTTCGCGTTCGACCTCCGCTCCTACGACGACGTGCGGGCGAACGCCGAGGAGATCCACGATCGCCTCGCGGACGGCTCGATGCCGTGCGACGCCGAATGGCCGGAGGACCAGATCGCCCGCTTTCGCGCTTGGATCGACGCCGGCATGGCGCCCTAGCGCGATCCGCTCACGCGGAGTCCGCCGCCGACGCTTCCTTCCCGACCCGATTTCGGAGGGTTCCCACCCCGTCGACCGAGATCTCGACGACGTCGCCCTCCCGCAGGTAGCGCGGCGGCCTGCGCGAGTCGCCGACGCCGCCGGGAGTGCCGGTGGCGATCACGGTGCCGGCCTCGAGGGTCGTCCCCGCGGAGCAGTACGCGACGAGCTCCTCGGCCGAGAAGATGAGATTCTCCGTGTTCGAGGCCTGCATCACCTCGCCGGAGACGATCGTCCGGACGGCGAGCGAGCCGAGCGCGGCTTCGTCGAGCGACGCGACGCACGGGCCCATGGGCGCGAATGTGTCGAAGCTCTTCCCGAGCGTGAACTGGCGGAGCGGCGTCTCGAGCTGAGCGCGCCGACCGGAGACGTCGTTGAAGGCGGAATAGCCGCCGATCGCCGTCCGCGCTTCCTCCGCCGTCGCGTTCTTCACCGTCCGGCCGAGCACGATCGCGACCTCCCCCTCGTAGTCGGGCCGCGTCTCGTCGCGCGGGACGACGATCGTCGCGTCGTGCCCCGTGAGAGCCGAGGGCCACATCGCGAAGACCACCGGCACCGGGGGGATCGCGAGCTCCGACTCCTCGGCGTGGTCACGGTAGTTGAGGCCGATCCCGATCAGCTTCGCGGGGGAGACGGGGTGGAGCAGGCGGACGTCTTGAAGGGCGTACTGCCTGCCCGACGCGTGTGCGATCCGCTCCCAACCGTCGGGCGACGGGACGAAGCCGGACGACTCCGCCGGGCCGGCGTCGTGGACCGTCTCCCCTTCGAGGCGTCCGATCCGAGGCTCGTCCGAGCTGGCGAGGAAGCGGACCGCCCTCACGACTCGCTCCCGCCGCCCGCGTGCTGCTCCTCGCGGAGGATCTTCATGGCGTTGATCGCCCGCGGGAACCCGGCGTAGGGCGCCGTCTGGACGATCGTCTCCTCGAGCTCGCGGTCGTCCACGCCGATCGCGCGCGCGGCCCGAAGGTGCGCCCGCACCTGCGGCTCGAGGCCGCCGAGAGCGGTCAAGACCGCGACGATCACGAGCTCGCGCTCGCGGATTCCGAGCCCCTCTCGGCTGTGGACGTCGCCGAAGACGAAGTCGACGGTGAGGTCGCCGAGGTCGCCGAGGTTCGCAAGGAACTCGTCTCCCCCGGGCTCGTCGTGCAGCTCGGCCAGCCGAGCGCGGCCGCGCTCGCGCCGTGTCGCCTCCTGAGTGGCCATGCGATCGCCTCCTCTGTTGACGTGACCGTCGCGACGCGGATACTTGCACCGATGGCCAGCGCCGTCCCGACGCTCGACGGGGTCGACCTCGAGAACGACGTCTTCGCCGAGCGGGTCCCGTACGAGACGTTCGCGCTTCTCCGTCGCGAGGCCCCCGTCTGGTGGTACGAGTGGAAGGGCGGCCGGGGTTTCTGGTGCGTGACGAAGCACGCGGACGTGGTCGCCGTCTCGCGCGACACGATGACGTACTCCTCCGAGGTCGGCGGCGCCAACCTGGAGGACCTCGACGAGGACGCCCGCCTCGTCCGCCAGTCGATGCTCGAGACCGACCCCCCACGGCACACGCGCCTCCGCGGCCTCGTCGGGCCGCCCTTCACGCCCCGCGCCGTGCGGGCGTACGAGCTCGCCCTCCGCGAACTGACGCACGACGTCCTCGACCGGGCCCTCCCGCTCGGCGAGTTCGACTTCATCGAGGAGATCGCGAAGGAGCTTCCGATCCGCGTGCTCGCGCGGCTCCTCGGCGTTCGCGAGGCGGACACCGACCGCCTGATCGTCTGGGGCGACCGGATGATCGCGAACACCGACCCCGACTTCACCGACGTCCTCCACGACAGCCCGGAGAGCGAGCGCTACCGCCTGCTCCCGTTCCGGAGCCCTGCCGCCCTCGAGCTCTTCGAGTACGGGCACCGGATCGCGGCGGAGCGGCGCGCGCGGCCGACGGACGACCTCGTTAGCAAGCTCGTCCACGCGGAGATCGACGGCGAGCGGCTGAGCGAGCGGGAGTTCGACACCATGTTCCTACTCCTCGTCGTCGCCGGCAACGAGACGACGCGGCAGGCGATCGCACACGGGATGCTCGCGCTCGTGGAGCACCGCGAGGAGTGGGCCCGGGTGCGGGAGGACGTGGGTCTGATCGCCGACACGGGCGCCGACGAGATCCTGCGCTGGTCGTCGCCCGTCCTCCACTTTCGGCGGACGGCGACCTCGGACGTCGAGCTCCGTGGGCAGCGGATCCGGGCCGGGGACAAGGTCGTCGTCTGGTATGTCTCGGCCAACTTCGACGAGGACGTCTTCGACGACCCGCACCGGTTCGACGTCGGGCGACGGCCGAACCGCCACGTCACCTTCGGCGGCGGCGGACCGCACTACTGCCTCGGCGCCCACCTGGCGAAGCTCGAGGTACAGGTGATGTTCGAGGAACTCCTGCCTCGCCTCGCCGACGTCGAGCTCGCGGGGCCGCCCCAGCGCGTCCGCACGAACTTCACGAACGCGCTCAAGCGGATGCCCGTTCGTGTCCTCACCGCCTAGTGCTCGGCCGCGCGCGGGCGGCGGCCGAGAAGCTCCTCGCGCGAAACGTCGAGGTCTTCGAGCGCCTGGGCTACCAGCCGACCGACCGCTCGCGCCCGCTCGAGGCGCGCCTCGAGCGCGAGCGGGGGCCCGCGCTTCACCTTCGCATGGCGCCGAAGGGCCGGATCTTCGGGGGGGCGTACGCGCTCGAGCTGGCTCCGGCCGAGCCACCGCTGCCGAAGACGGGTGGACTGGCGGGACGCCCGCGCGGCGTCGTTCGCCTGGAACGCGTCGCTTTCCGGGCGCGCCGCGGCGACGAGGCCGGAGCCCACCTCGCCCGGAGAATCGAGCGCGACGAGGCGGTGCAGCGGGCGCTCGCGCTCGTTCACTTCGAGCGCGTCCGCGTCGACGCCGAGGGACGGCCGGTGATCCGCCACATGGGGGGCTCCCTCGTTTGGATCCTGTTTCCGCCGCTCGTGCGGCCGGTTCCGCTCGACGACGAGCAGGCACGTGCGTCCGTGGCGGCGCTCGACGCCCTCGCCGCCGTCGCGCGCTCGTAGCCGCCGCGGTGGAGAGCGCGCGGCTACCCTCGGCCGCGATGGGGCCAGCCGCAACCGCCGCGCCTCTACTCCTCGCGCTCGCCGCGCTTGCGGCCTGTAGCGACGGCGGAGGCGGCGGCACGGCCGCCCGGCCCCCGAAGCAGCTCGAGACGCGCTCCGGCCTAGCACCCGCGTCGCTTCCGTCACCCACTCCTCCGACCGTCCGCTTCCCGTCCGCCCACCGGATCACGGTGCCGCCCGGGTTCCGCGCCGAGGTCTACGCGCGGGGGCTCACGCATCCGACCGCGATGGCATACGGCCCGGACGGGCGCCTCTACGTGGCGGAGGACGTCGGGCGAGTCGTCGTCGCCGCGCCTCGGACGCGGGCGCCGCGCGTCTTCACCTCGGGGTTCGACGTCCCGCTCGGGCTCGCCTGGTTTCGCCGCACACTCTTCGTCTCGCAGCGGGGCGGGGTCGAGCGCGTTCGCCTGCGCGCCGGGCGAGCGGTCGCTCGTCGCAGCGTCCTCGCCGGCCTCCCGTACGGCCTGCACCAGCAGGACAACGTCGTCGTCGGTCCCGACGGCCGCCTCTACCTCGGCAGCGGCTCGAGCTGCAACGCCTGCGTCGAGCGCGATCGGCGAAGCGCGGCCGTCCTCTCCCTCCGACGGGACGGGAGCGGCCTGCGTGTCGTCGCCCGCGGCCTCCGAAACCCGTTCGGCCTCGCCTTCCAGCCCGAGACCGGTCGCCTCTACGCCTCGGTCAACGGTCGCGACGACCTCCCGACGCCGGCGAGCCCGGAGCCCGCGGAGACGCTCGTTCGCGTCGAGCGCGGGGCGCACTACGGGTGGCCGCGCTGCTGGGCGAGCGCCCGCCTCCGCCGCCTCGTCGGCTCCTGCCGCGGCGTCACTCCGCCGGTCGCCTACCTCGAAGCCCACTCCTCGGCCGACGGCCTCGCCTTCTCCACGGGCTCGACGTTCCCGGCCGCGTACCGAGACGGCGTCTTCGTCGCCCTCTGGGGTCAATACCGCTCGCGTGAGCACGGCCGCCGGGTCGATTTCGTGCGCCTCCGACGAGACGGCACGTCCCCGCCAGACGGCGTCTCCGCCTTCGCCCGCGGCTTCGCGCACCCGCTCGCCCTCGTCGTCGACCCGGACGGCGCTCTCCTCGTCGCCGACTACGGGCGCGGCGTCATCTACCGGATCCAGGCGCGCGGCGCCCGGTAGGTGCGGCGCCCGACCGGCGTCAGGAGCGGCCGTCCGGGCGGTCGTCCTCGAGCTCGACGCGCTCCTTGCGGAGCTCCGCCTCGACGAGGTGCTCCTCGGTCTCGGTCGTCTTTCGGACGATCACGCGCTCGCGAACGACCGTCCGCTTGCTGATGACGAGCTCCTCCTCGAGGACGGGGATCGACACCGAGCCGTCGGGCAGGACTTCGATCTCGCCGGAGTCGCCCTCGTGCGCGGGAGCGCGCTCGAGGTCGTCGAGCCGCTCGACGCGGCGAGGAAGGATCCGCTCCACGTGCTCGGTTTCCACCGCCTTGCGGGCCCGAACGGCGCCAACTTCGACCTCCTGAGCGCGGACGGACGCCTCCTCCTCGTGGCGGACGAGGCCGATCTCGTCCGGCGTCCCCTCCTCGCCGATCGGCGTTTCGCGCTCGCTCACGCTCGCTCGCCGCCGCTTCCCCGGCTCGCGTCCCCGGGATCGTCGCCCGAAGCGGGGCGGCGGTCCTCCCGCTTTCCGGTCATCGTTTCCACGTCCCCCATCTTCGATCCTCCGCTCTCCGAGGGGCGACGTGCCGCGGCGCCGCCCCTCGAGCTTGCCGAGCTAGCGAACGACGTCGTCCCCCTCGACCTCGACGCGCTCCTTTCGAACCTCGTCGGAGACCGTCCCACGCTCGGTCTCGAGGTCCTTCTCGAGTCCGATCTGCTCCTTGGCGACTACCCGCTTCTCGACGACCGCCTCCTCAGCGTGGACGGGCACCTCGATCTCCTCCTCGCCGATCTCGGCGCTGCTCACGGGGCGGTCGATCGGCTCGCGCTCGACGCGCACCCGCTCGCGCTGGAGCTCGACGTCGCTCTGCACAGGCTCGGTCTCGACCCACTTGCGAAGGCGTGTCCGGCCGGCCTCGACGTCGCGCGTGCCGACCCGGAGCTCCTCCTCCGAGCGCGTGACCGTCCCCTCGCCCGTCCGCGAGGTGAAGTCGCTCTCGAGCGCCTCGTCCTCGGGACCGGGCGTCGGCGCCCCCTCGGGAAGGCCGGTGGGCGAGCGGCGCTCGGAGTAGCCGAGGCCGTAGTGCGCGTAGAGGCGCTCCTCGGTCTCCTGGCTGATCTCTTCCGAGTCGATGTTCGGAGTGTCCTTCACCTGGTCCTTGCTGTAGGGCACCGTGACCCGGTCCTCGAGGATGTTGGCGCCCGTCACGGGGACGACCACCCGCTTCGTCCCGAAGAAGCCCGTGCCGAGCCCGATCCACTCGGGCTGGCCCGTCTCCTCGTCGACGAAGATCTCTTCGATGCTGCCGATCTTGTCGCCGTCCGACGAGTAGACGTTCGTTCCTCGCATCGATGCGAGCCGATCGATCGTGAGTGTGTCTTGCATATCGCCCTCCTCCTGGTCGTTGACTACGGCGTGATTCGCACGCTGCCGGGCGGCGCGTCCCCGGCGCGGCTTTGGACGTCCGCCTTCGCCCGCTCCACGTCCGCGCGCGCCCGCTCTCGGCCGTAGGCGAGATCGCGCCGCACCTGGTCGCGCGACTCCTGGCCCCTGGCGTAGGCGCCCTCGAGCATCCGCGCCGCCACGTCGCGTCCTCCGAGGCCGAAGGCGAGGGCGAGCGCGAGCGCGAGCCCACCCATGAGCGCCATGTACGTGATGCGGACGATGTCCTCGGCGATCTTGAGCTGATCCAAGATCATGAAGGCGGCGATCGCCATCACGACGACGGGCGCCACTGCGGCCACCACCTTGCCGGTCGCGGTCTCACCCATCGTTCGCCGGGCGAGCGCAGCCACCCCGGCCGCGATCGCGCCCGCGACGAGGAAGATGAGAAGCGCCGCGAGCACGTTCGGCAGGTAGCCGAAGATGGCGGCGACGAAGTCGGTCAGCGCCTCGATCCCGAGCACGCTGACCGCCAAGGCGAGGACGCCGAGCATGAGCACCCAAAAGACGAGCCGCGCGAGGAGGCGCGAGGGGCTTCGCGTCAGCTTCGAGACGTAGCCTCCCCCTTGCCCCTCGGTGAGCGCGCGGTCGACGCCGGAGCGGCCGAGCAGGCGCGCGAGGGCGCCGGCGAGGAGCTTGGCCACGAAGTAGCCGACGACAAGGACGACGAGAAAGCCGATCAGGTTGGGGATAAAGTCGAAGAGGCCCTGCAAGCCGTCCTCCACCCTGTCTCCCCAGGCGGCGAGAACCATGTTCGAACCCCCTCCTCCGTTTGTCTGACCCCTCCGGCCATTGCGGTTTCCCCCGACTCCTGTCCGGCGAAACCGGTGACGGTCGCGACCCGAGACCGCGCTCCGTTCGAGACATCAGGACGGTTGGACGGTCGGAAAAGTTACGCCGCCGGCTCCGCGTGTAACCCCGGGCGCGGGCTAGCGGGTCCAGAGGGCCGTGAGCGAGGCGGCGACCTCGAAGATCG
>JALZGN010000125.1 GCA_030861005.1 Actinomycetota bacterium | reverse complement strand
CGAACAAGTTCCTCCACCCGCTGAGGGACGGCGCGGTGCTCCCGATCCTGCACCTGAACGGTTACAAGATCGCGAACCCCACCGTTCTCGCCCGCATTCCGAGCGAGGAGCTCCGCGACCTCCTGCGCGGGTACGGGCACGAGCCCTACTTCGTCGAGGAGTCCGAGCCCGAGGCGGCGCACCAGACGATGGCCGCGACGCTCGACCGCGTCCTCACGCGCATCCGGACGATCCGCGAGGATGCTCGCAGCGGGGACGGCGAGCGCCCGCGCTGGCCGATGATCGTCCTGCGGACGCCGAAGGGGTGGACGGGGCCGAAGGAGGTCGACGGGCAGCCGACGGAGGGTTCCTACCGCTCGCACCAGGTCCCGCTCGCGAACCTCGCCGACCGGCCCGATCACCTGGCCGAGCTCGAGCGGTGGCTTCGAAGCTACCGACCCGAGGAGCTCTTCGAGGAGGTCGGTGCCCTCCGGCCGGAGCTCGCGGCGCTCGCTCCCGAGGGAGCACGACGAATGGGGGCGAACCCGCACGCAAACGGGGGGCTCCTCCTGCGCGCCCTCGACCTCCCCGATTTCCGCGACTACGCGGTCGACGTCCCCGTCCCCGCCCGCACGTCGAGCGAGGCGACCCGCGTCCTCGGCGTCTTCTTGCGCGACGTCGTCTCCCGAAACGCCGACCGCTTCCGTCTCTTCGGGCCCGACGAGACCGCCTCCAACCGGCTGAGCGCCGTCTTCGAGGCGTCCGCCCGCACGTGGGTGGCGAAGCGCGAGCCGACCGACGACCATCTCGCGCCGGACGGGCGCGTGATGGAGGTCTTGAGCGAGCACCTCTGCCAGGGGTGGCTCGAGGGCTACCTCCTCACGGGCCGGCACGGCCTCTTCAACTGCTACGAGGCCTTCATCCACATCGTCGACTCCATGTTCAACCAGCACGCGAAGTGGCTGAAGGTGACCCGTCATCTCGCCTGGCGTCGACCGATCGCCTCCCTGAACTACCTGCTCACCTCGCATGTCTGGCGGCAAGACCACAACGGCTTCTCGCACCAGGATCCGGGCTTCATCGATCACGTCGTGAACAAGAAGGCGGAGATAATCCGCGTCTACCTCCCGCCCGACGCGAACTGCCTCCTCTCCGTCGCCGACCACTGCCTGCGCTCGCGCGACTACGTGAACGTGATCGTCGCAGGGAAGCAGCCGGCGCTCGACTACCTGACGATGGATCAGGCGATCGCCCACTGCGCGCGCGGAATCGGGATCTGGGAGTGGGCCTCGAACGACCGGGGAGCCGAGCCCGATGTCGTGCTCGCTTGCGCCGGCGACGTCCCGACCCTCGAGACGCTCGCGGCGGCGGCGCTCCTTCGCAAGCATTTCCCGGAGCTCAAGGTGCGGGTCGTGAACGTCGTCGACCTCATGCGTCTGCAGCCACCGAGCGAGCATCCGCACGGCCTCCCCGACGCCGAGTTCGATGCGCTCCTCACGACGAACCGGCCGGTGGTCTTCGCCTACCACGGCTACCCGTGGCTGATCCACCGCCTCACGTACCGGCGGCGAAACCACGCGAACCTCCACGTCCGCGGCTACAAGGAGGAGGGGACGACGACGACGCCGTTCGACATGGTGATGCTGAACGACCTCGATCGCTTCCACCTCGTCATGGACGTGATCGACCGCG
Source organism: Actinomycetota bacterium (assembly GCA_030861005.1). Taxonomy (GTDB): domain Bacteria; phylum Actinomycetota; class Thermoleophilia; order Gaiellales; family Gaiellaceae; genus JALZFU01. Next base: position 2,072 of record JALZGN010000125.1, on the reverse strand, counting down.
TTCCGGGCCTCGGCGACCGCGCCGCGCAGGTGCGCCAGGCGATGGTCGACGAGCGCCTCCGGCACCGCGCCTACACGCGCGAGACCGGCGACGACATGCCTGACGTCCGCGACTGGGCCTGGCCCGAGGAGTCGGGCGAGGCGGTCGCGGATGCAGAGCCCGAGCGCGGCGTTCGCGCCTAGCTTCGGGTGCGCATCCTCGTCGTCAACGCAGGCTCGACGAGCCTGAAGCTCAGCGTCGTCGACGAGGACGAGCAGACGGAGGAGGTCGACCGTCTCGCCGACGTGCCCCCCGGATCCGTCGACGCGGTCGCGCACCGCGTCGTCCACGGCGGGCTGCGGTTTCGAGCCCCCGTGGTCGTCGACCGGGACGTGCTGGCCGGGATCTCGGAGCTACGGTCGCTTGCGCCGCTCCACAACGCTCCCGCGCTCGCGGGTATCGGGGCGGCGACGCAGGCGTTTCCGGAGCTTCCGCACGTGGCCGTCTTCGACACCGCGTTCCATGCCACGATGCCGGCACACGCGGCCACCTACGCGATCCCCCGCGTCTGGCACGACGAGTGGGGGATCCGGCGCTTCGGCTTCCACGGGCTCTCGGTCGAATGGAGCGCGGAGCGCGCGGCGGCCCTGCTCGGACGCCGGGCGCGGCTCGTCGTTTGCCACCTCGGAGGAGGCTCCTCCGTGACCGCGGTCGCGGACGGCCGCTCGCTCGACACGACGATGGGCTTCTCGCCGCTCGAGGGCATCCCGATGACGACGCGTTCCGGGTCGGTCGACCCCGGCGCCCTTCTCTACATCCTCCGCGAACGGCGCCTGAGCGTGGATGAGCTCGACCACGTGCTGAACGAGGAGTCCGGGATCAAGGGACTCTCGGGACGGCTGTCGCTTCGCGAGGTCGACGAAGCGGCAGACGCGGGTGTGGCCGACGCCGAGCTGGCGCTCGACGTGTTCGTCCACCGACTTGCGGGGGCCGTCGCCGCGATGGCGGCCGCGGCGGGCGGGCTCGACGCCGTCGTCTTCACCGCCGGGATCGGAGAGAACTCGGTCCTCGTCCGCGAGCGCGCCTCCGAGAGGCTCGGCTTCCTCGGGCTCGAGCTCGACGCGGAGCGAAACGGCGCCGCCGCTCCCGACTGCGACGTCGCCTCGGAAACCTCGCCGGTCCGCGTGCTCGTCGTCCGCGCGCGCGAGGACCTCGTCGCCGCCCGCGCGGCCCGCGGCGTCCTCGCGCGTCGGTAGCGCTCCCGTCTCGCGCCGCGGGAACACCCCGATGCACGCCGAGCGTTGGCATGGAAGGGTTGCGCGAAACCACTCCAAGGGAGGGCACGACGATGGCCGCAGAACTGGCGACTACCGGAGGGTCGCGCCCGTCGCGCTGGACGGCGGGGCGCGTCGCCCTCGTCGTCCTCGGCAGCCTCGCGGTGCTGCTCGGCGCCGCGATCCTGGCGGCGGGCGGCGCGCTTCTCTGGGCCGAGCGGACGAACCGTGACGAGGACGGCTTCCTCTCGACGCCGAGCGAGCGGTTCGCGTCGAGCTCGTACGCGATCGTGTCCGAGCCGATCGACCTCGTCGAGGCCGACGCCGACGCCGCCGAATGGCTCCTCTCGGAGGACATCGTGGGCGACGTTCGCGTCCGTGCCTCCGGCCGCGACGTCTTCGTCGGGATCGCCGAGACGCGCGACGTCGAGGAGTACCTGCGCGGAGTCGAGCACGACCGGCTGACGAACGTCGACTACGACCCGTTCTCGGCTGACTACGAGCGGGAATCCGGCGGCGAGCCGCCCGGCCCGCCCGGTGATCAGGACTTCTGGGCCGAGACGGCGTCCGGCTCCGGCGAGCAGACGCTTATCTGGGACCCCGAGCGCGGGAACTGGTCGGTCGTCGTCATGAACGCCGACGCGTCCCGTCCGATCGCGGCCGACGTGAGCGTTGGCGCGGAGGCAGACTTCCTTCTCTGGGTCGCGATCGCGGCGCTCGTCGTCGGCGCCCTCTTCCTGCTCGGCGGCGTCGCGATGATCTTCTTCGGAGCGCGCCACGCTGCCGCGCCCGCGACGGTCGCCGCCGCCGGGCCCGGGA
>JALZGN010000113.1 GCA_030861005.1 Actinomycetota bacterium | reverse complement strand
GATGCCGAGGGTCGGGATCGGGATCGTCCGCGCGAATTCCGCCTGCTCCACGTACAGGCGGTCGTGGGCCTCCATCATCGTGTGGGCCATCGCCTTCACGTATCTGATGAGACCGCCGATCCCCCGTGGTTCCGGCTCGGGCTCCGGGAGCCGCTCGGAGACCGGCGTTTTCGGATCGGGCTCGACGAGGAGGAGTCCGAACGTCGGCCAGGAGGGTTCCTCGCCCGCTTTGCAGTCGAAGAGCCAGACCGGGAAGTTCGAAAGCATCCCTCCGTCGACGATCATGTGCGTGCGGTTCGTCCTCTCGTTTCGAAAGCAGACGGGCTCGAAGAAGATCGGGATGCTCATGCTCATCCGGACGGCCCGAGCGATGTCGAGCTCCGCCGGGGCGACGCCGAGCTGCTCGGCGTCGCGCGGGAGCACGAGCAGCCGGTGGGTGGTGGCGTCGGAGGCGATGACCTGGAGGCGGAAGCGGTAGCGCGGGTCGTCGCCGAACTCGTCGGTCTCGAGGTCGGCGAACGTCCGCCTCCCCTTGGCCGCGAGGAGGTCGCGGATCCAGCTCTCGAAGTACTTCCCCTCGTAGAGGCCAAGGTCCTTGAGGATGCTCGCCGACCGGCGGACGAGCGGGATCCGGTCCTCCCATCCGCGATCCTCGAAGGCGCGAAAGTCCATCCCGAAGACGATCTCCTTGAGCTCGGCCGCCGAGTACCCGGCGGCGACGAGCGCGGCGGTGATCGCACCGGCGGACGTGCCGGCGACGTTCTGCGGTTCGTACCCCTCCTCCTCGAGGACGGCGTACGCGCCCGCGAGCCCGATCCCCTTGACGCCGCCGCCCTCGAACACGAGGTCACACCGGTTGTTCGAGTCTCCATTCTCAGCCACGTTCGCTGCCCTCCCTCCCGCTCGTGCCGAACCGAGCCGCGCTCGCTTACCCGAGTAAGGTCCCGCATGGCGGCGACGAGTGTCAAGCGGCAGCCGGCGAGCAATACCGCGTCCGGTCGACGTCGCGGCTCGGACGCTTGCGCGCCGTACCGCGCCCACTATCGGCAAGACTGCACGGTGTGGAGTTCGTCTCGCGGGGCTTTCGCGGCCGTCGACGCGATGAGGCGCCGGCGGGCCGCCTCCCGTCGGGCCAGTACCTGACGACGGACTTCCCGGTGCTCTCTGCGGGCCCGACGCCGCACACACCGCTCTCGGCCTGGAGCTTCACGATCGAAGGTGGGCGAGAGCCGACACGCTGGACTTGGGATGCCTTTCGCGCGCTCCCGAGCGAGAGCGTCACCGTCGACATCCACTGCGTCACGCGTTGGTCGAAGCTCGACACGAGCTGGGAGGGCGTCTCCGTGGACACGCTCCTCGCCGACGTCGAGCACGACGCCTCCTACGTCCTCGCCTTCTGCGACGGCGGTTACACGACGAACCTCCCGCTCGAGGACGTGACGGACGGCAAGGCGTGGGTCGCGTTCGCGTATGGCGGGGAGCCGCTCGATCCCGAGCACGGCGGACCCGCGCGCTTGCTCGTCCCGCACCTCTACTTCTGGAAGAGCGCCAAGTGGGTCCGCGGGCTACGACTCCTCGACGAGGACGAGCCCGGCTTCTGGGAGACGAACGGGTACCACCTCCGCGGCGACCCGTGGCTCGAGCAGCGGTACTGGGGCGACTGACACCCACGACCGCCTGGCAGGTTGCCGAGGTTCTCGACGCGCGGGCAGAGACGCCGAGCGTCCGCACGCTCGTTCTCGCGCCGTCCGCCTGGACGGGCCACCGGGCCGGACAGCATCTCGACGTCCGCCTCACCGCCGACGACGGCTACCAGGCGCAGCGAAGCTACTCGATCGCCTCGCCCCCGGGCGCTCCGCTCGCGATCACCGTCGAGCGCCTGGAGGACGGCGAGGTCTCGCCGTACCTCGTCGACGAGCTTCGAACCGGCGACCGGATCGAGATCCGCGGCCCGATCGGCGGTTACTTCGTCTGGGAGCCGGCGCTCGGCGGCCCCCTCTTCCTGGCGGCCGGAGGCTCCGGCGTCGTCCCGCTGATGGCGATGGTCCGCCACCGCGCGGCCGAGGAAAGCGACGTCCCGACCCGACTTCTCCTCTCGTCGCGTTCCTGGGAGGACGTGATCTATCGCGACGAGCTCGAGGCGCTCACGGCATGCGGCGACGGGCTCGACGTCGTCCACACGCTGACGCGCTCTCGCCCGCCGGGGTGGACCGGGTACGCGCGCCGGGTCGACCGTGAGATGCTGGGCGAGCTTGCGTGGCCGGCCGACCCGGGCGCGCTGGCGTTCGTCTGCGGGCCGACCCGGTTCGTGGAGGGGGTCGCCGCGGGGCTGGTCGCGCTCGGGTACCCGCCCGAGCGCATCAAGACGGAACGCTTCGGTCCAACCGGAGGATAGGGCGATGGAGACGGCCGACCTGAAACTCGACGGCAACGCGATCGGCGGACTCCTGCTCGAGCTCTTCGGCGTCGAGATGACGGTCGCCGTCTCGACGTGCGCCTCCTGCCGCGCGCGCCGGGCGGTCGCGGAGCTCGAGGTCTACGCCCGCGGTCCCGGGACGGTCGTTCGCTGCCCCGCCTGCGGCGTCGTCCTCATGCGGATCGTCGAGGGCCGCGGTCGCGCATGGATCGACCTCCAGGGCGTCCGGTCGCTCGAGGTCGATCGTTCCGGCTGATCGCCGCCCGCGGCCGGGGACGAGGTGGCTACGCGCGGAGGCGGACGGGCCGGCGGTCGCGCCCACCGCGACGCACACCGGCGCGCGGCCGCCTCGGAC
>JALZGN010000030.1 GCA_030861005.1 Actinomycetota bacterium | reverse complement strand
GATGCGCGTGACGGCGACCGTCGACGCGGCGGCGAGAAAGAGGGCGCCCATACGCCGTCCACCGGTCAGGGAGACGGAGAAGGCGATCGCGAAGGCCGCGACCGCGTGGTCGCTCGGGAAGGAAGGCTCGTGCGACGGCGGCGCGAGGAGGAGCGTCTGGGCTGGATGGGCCTCGAAGGGGCGCTCTCGCGCCCACAGATGGGAGATCAGCTGGGCAGCAAGGAGGCCGAGACCGGCCGAGACGAGCGCCGAGAAACAGGCGATCTTCCAGCGATACCACGGACCCGGCCGGTCGAGAAGCCAGAGAGAGAACGTCGCAATGACGAAGACCGGGACCGCCCACTCGGTGACGAAGTCCTCGATCCCGTCCCCGAGCAAGCGATGCCCGCGAAGGGATCCGTTGAGAACGTGGAAGATCGTCCAGTCGATCCGCTGAGGATAGTTTCCGCGTTCACTGGCCTACGGCGAGAACCACGCCGCGCCGTCGTCGCCGAGGGTGCCGCCTCGTTCGCGGTTCACCACGCCGTCGCGATCGAAACGGAAGGTCCAGCCTCCGCGGGCGAATCCCTCGGCGCCCCCACGATCCTCGAAGACGCCGTCGAGCGTCAGGAACTGCCATACGACGACATTGCCCATCTCGCCTCCCTACGGTCCTCGCCTGCACGTAGGACGTCCTGAGGGGTCGGACGAATCGCGAGGGGATTTCGGCGCACGAGGGCGATCGAGTTTTGCGTCCGAACCCGGCGGCAACGGGAACGTCTCCGGCTAAGAGAGAAGGAGAGAGACATGGGTCAGCCCGTTGTTCACTTCGAGATCGTCGGGAAGGACGCGGAGACGCTCCAGCGCTACTACTCCGACCTGTTCGGATGGGCGATCGACGCGAGCAACCCGATGAGCTACGGAATAGTCGCGCGCGAGGGGAACACGAACGCGGAGGGTGTCGGCATCGGCGGCGGCATCGCGGCGGGTCCCGAGGGGTACGGGGGCCACGTCACGTTCTACGTCGAGGTACCGGACGTCGAGGCGGCGCTCGCGAAGGCGGAGAGCCTCGGCGGGTCGCGCATGATGGGCCCGGAAACGGTGATGGACGGCGTCGAGATCGGGCTCTTCAACGATCCCGAGGGGCACGTCGTCGGCGTCGTCAGATCGGCGTAGATCGACGCCCGCTCTCGCAGCATCGCCCGTCGGGCCGCGGCACGTCGCGTCGAGTCGCATGGCCTAGCATCCGCGCTGAATGGCCTCCGGCGGAGAGCTCGCGACCGTAGGCGCGCGCGCCCGTGTGCGCTTCGGGAGGCCGAGCCCGCGGATCCTGGGCGCCTACACCCTTGCCTTTTGGCGCGATCCGATCGGGTCTCTCCTTACGCTCGCGCGGAACGACGACGACGTCGTCCACTGGAAGTTCGGCGGCACCGACACGTACCTGCTGAAGGATCCCGAGCACATCAAGCGCGTGCTCGTGACCGACCACCGCGCCTTCATGAAGGGGCGCGCGCTCCAGGTGGCGCGACGGGTCCTCGGGAACGGACTCCTGACGAGCGAGGGCGAGTTCCACGACCGCCACCGTCGCCTCCTGCGGCCGCTGTTCCTGCCCGAGCGCGTCGCCGACTACGGGCCTCGCATGGTCGAGGGGGCGGAGCGAACGAGCGCCCGCTGGCAGGAGGGTGAGACCGTCGACCTCCAACGCGAGATGGCGCGGCTGACGCTCGCGATCGTCGGGGACACGATCTTCGCCGCCGACCTCGGCGCGGAAGCGGACGAGCTTGCCAACGCGCTCACCGTCTCGCTCGACGCGCTGAACCTCTTCATGCTCCCGTACCTGGGGGCGCTCGAGCGGCTTCCGCTCCCGAGCGTGCGCCGCTTCCGCCGCGCGCAGGCGCGTCTCGACCGGACAGTTGCCCGCCTCATTGACGAGCGTCGGGCATCCGGCAAGAGGGGAGACGACCTGCCCTCGCTCCTCCTCGCGGCCGCGGAGAGAAACGGCTGGCGGGAGACGGAGATGCGCGACGAGGCGATCACGATCCTCCTCGCCGGCCACGAGACGACTGCGACCGCGCTCACCTGGACCTGGCACCTGCTCGCCTGCCACCCGGACGTCGAGGGGACGCTCCATCGCGAGCTCGACCGCGAGCTCTCCGGTCGCCCTCCCGCCCCCGGGGATCTCCCCCGCCTCTCCTACGCCGACATGGTCGTCAGGGAAGCGCTTCGCCTCTACCCGCCCGCCTGGCTGATCGGACGCCGGGCGCTCGTCGACTACCACCTCGAGGAGTACGAGATCGGCGCCGGCTCGATCGTGATCGTAAGCCCCTACGTCACGCACCACGACCCGCGCTTCTATCCCGACCCCTTCCGCTTCGACCCCGGACGCTGGACGCCGGAGGAGCGGGAACGGCGGCCGCGCTACTCCTACTTCCCGTTCGGCGCCGGTCGGCGCGTCTGCATCGGCGAGACGTTTGCCTGGACGGAAGCGCTTCTCGTCCTCGCGACACTCGCCCAGCGCTGGCGGTTGCGATCGCTCCCGGGATACGAGGCGCGACTCGAGCCGCGCGTCACTCTTCGCCCCAAGGGCGGCATGCCGATGACACTCGCCCGCCGAACCCTCGTCTGGGAGGAATCGGCGAGACGGCGTGGCGGCGCAAGCGCGCCCGGGAGCGGTGGGGACGCGCCGTCACCTTGAAATACGGCGACCGCACCTCCTGTCGCAGGGTTGCTCGCGCGCGGCGCGCGAGACTGAAACCATCGGGGGTGTTGCACCGGACGCGCACCGGCAAGGACGCTTCCACGTGGGCCAGCTCGCGAGAGGTCCTGTGATCGGCGTTTGCGTCGCCGGCATCACCGGCTGGACGGGAGGCGCGATCGCCCAGGCGGTGGAAGCGGCGAGCGATCTCGAACTCGTCGCGGGCGTCTCGCGTTCCGACCCGGCGAGCTTCTCCTCGGTCGAGGAGGCCCTCGACGCCGTCCAGGCGGCCGTTCTCGTGGACTACACGCACGCCGCCGTCGTCAAAGGGAACGTTCTCGCGGCGATCGAGCGGGGCGTCGACGTCGTTGTCGGTTCCAGCGGCCTCTCCGCGGCCGACTACGCCGAGATCGACCGACGCGCGCGCGCTCGCGCGGTGGGCGTAATCGCTGCTGGCAACTTTTCCTTGACCGCTGCTCTGCTTCTGCGCTTCGCGGCCGAGGCCGCCCGCCACCTGGAGGCGTGGGAGGTGATCGACTACGCGAGCGCGCATAAGCCGGATGCGCCGAGCGGCACTGCGCAAGAACTCGCCGAACGACTCGAGGCTGTTCGTCCGCCCGCGCTCGCCCATCCGCTCGAGGAGACGCACGGCGCCCGGGAGGCGCGAGGCGCGACCCTGGCGGGCACGCAGGTGCACTCGCTCCGGCTACCCAGCTTCACTGTCTCGACCGAGATCGTCTTTGCCGCCGAGGGGGAGCGGCTCTCGATCCGCCACGACGCCGGCGAGAGTCCGGCGCCGTACGTCGCCGGGACCCTGATGGCGATCCGCGCCGTCCATGGTCGAGTCGGCCTCACACGCGGCCTCGACCAGCTGTTGAGCTAGAAGTCGTTCGCGAGACGGGATTGCCGACCTGCGAGAAGGGGTTGCGGCCGCGCGCGTGGCCGGCGCCGCGGAGAAGTCGGACGGACGGGGGGAATACCGTCATTAATGAGCCGTTGACCTCGTTGCCCATCGACGGGACCGCTTCCGGTGCGCCTGCGAGCCTCCGAGGGTTCCATCCGGCGGTCCGGGTTTGGTTCGAGCGGAGGTTTCCCGACGGGCCGACCGAGGCCCAGAGCGGCGGCTGGCCGGCGATCGTGGCCGGCGACGACACGCTGATCTGCGCCCCTACGGGTTCGGGCAAGACCCTGGCCGGATTCCTCGCCGCCATCGATCAGCTCTACCACTCCCACGAGGCCGGCGAGTCGATCGAGGGCGCCACGCGGGTGGTGTACCTGAGTCCGCTGAAGGCTCTCGCCGTCGACATCCACGCCAACCTCGAAGAGCCTCTTGCCGAGATCGCCGAGGTAGCCGGGGAGCTCGGCTACGAGCCGGCACCCATCACCGTCGCCGTCCGGACCGGTGATTCCACGTCGTACGAGCGGCAGCTGATGATCCGCCGACCGCCGAACCTCCTGGTGACGACGCCGGAATCGCTGTACCTGTATTTGACCGCCGAACGCTCCCGACCCACCCTCGCGAGCGTCGAGACGGTCATCGTCGACGAGATCCACGCCCTCGCCCGGGACAAGCGAGGGTCGCATCTCACCGTCTCGCTCGAGCGGCTCCAAGCCGTGACTGAGGGTCGGCCGATGCGTATCGGCCTCTCGGCGACGGTCAGGCCGGTCGAGACGGCTGCCCGCCTGCTGGTGGGAGCGGGCGAACCGCTCCCCGCCGTCGTCGACAGCGGGCACCGGCGCCGCCTCGACCTCTCGCTCGAGCTTCCCGACGGCGAGCTCGAGGCAGCGATCTCCGGCGATCAGTTCAACGAGATCCTCGACCGGATCGGCGCCCGCGTCGCCGATCACCGAACCACCTTGGTCTTCGTCAACACCAGAAAGCTCTCGGAGCGGGTCGCCCACGAGCTCGGCGAGCGGCTGGGCCCCGACGAGGTCGCCGCCCATCACGGATCGCTCTCCCGCGAGCGCCGCCAGCGCGTCGAGCGGCGCCTGCGGGCCGGCGACCTGCGGGCGCTGGTCGCCACCGCCTCGCTGGAGCTCGGCATCGATGTCGGTCCGGTCGAGCTCGTGTGCCAGATCGGCTCGCCGCACAGCATCGCCACCTTCCTCCAGCGGGTGGGCCGCGCCAACCACCACCGCAGCGGCGTTCCCCGCGGGATCATCTACCCGACCACCCGAGACGAGCTGGTCGAGTGCGCCGCCCTGCTCGCGGCGGTCGAACGGGGACGCCTCGACGCTCTTCATCCACCGCATCAGCCGCTCGACGTCCTCGGCCAGCAGATCGTGGCCGAGGCGGCGGCCAGGGGCGACGCCGGCGTGGGGGAGGACGAGCTCTTCGAACTCGTCACGCGCGCGTGGCCGTACCGGCGGCTCACTCGCGAGGAGTTCGAGGAGGTGCTCGATCTCGTGTCGGCCGGCGTCGAGACCGGGCGGGGTCGGCGCCTGGCGTACCTCCATCGCGACCGGGTGAACGGGCGGCTTCGCGGCCGTCGGGGCGCCCGGCTGGCCGCCCTCACCTCCGGTGGCGCGATACCGGAGACCGGCGACTACCGCGTGCTGATGGAGCCGGGCGACGTCTTCGTCGGCACCGTGAACGAGGACTTTGCGATCGAATCCTTCCAGGGCGACGTCTTCCTCCTCGGCAGCCATCCCTGGCAGATCGTGCAGGTGACGAACGGGGTCATGCGGGTGCGCGACGCGACCGGCAAGCACCCCACGGTCCCGTTTTGGCTGGGCGAGGCGCCAGGACGCACGGACGAGCTCTCGGAGGAGGTCTCTCGGCTCCGGAGCGCCGTCGCGGAACGGCTCGATGCCGGCGGACGAGAGGCCGCCGTCACCCTCGTGCAGCAAGAGTCCGGTGTCGACGACGTGGCCGCTGCGCTGGTCGTCGATTACCTTCGGGCCGGGCGGGCTGCGCTGGGCGGGGTGCTTCCCACCCACGACGACCTCGTGTTCGAGCGGTTCTTCGACGAGACCGGCGGGATGCAGCTCGTCGTCCACGCCCCGTTGGGGGCCAGAATCAATCGGGCGCTCGGTCTCGGCCTGCGCAAGAAGTTCTGCCTGAGATTCGATTTCGAGCTCCAGGCGGCGGCCTCGAACGACGCCGTACTGCTCTCGCTCGGCCCTCAACACTCCTTCCCGCTCGAGGACGTGCCGGCCTTCCTTCGCCCGCACACCGTGCAGGACGCCGTCTCCCAGGCCGTGCTCAGGAGCCCGATGTTCGTCGCCCGCTAGCGGTGGAACCTCAACCGGTCGCTCGCCGTGCTCCGCCGGAAGGGCGGTCGCCTGAACCCGTTCAACATCCAACGGATGGAGGCGGCCGACCTGATGGCCGCCGTGTTCCCGTCGCTCGCCGCCTGCCAGGACAACGCCCCCGCCGGTCCGATCGAGATCCCCGATCACCTCCTCGTGCGCGAGACGCTCGGCGACTGCCTCAACGAGGCGATGGACATCGACGGACTCCGAACGCTCGTGCGCCGGTTCGAGGATGGGACGGTTCGCCTCCACTTCGTCGAGAGCGTCGAGCCGAGCGTGCTGGCCCACGAGATCCTGAACGGCGCCCCCTTCACCTACCTCGACGACGACACCGAGATCGGCGAGCGCCGCTCGCGCGCGGTACCGCTGCGCCGCGGCCTGCCGGTGGAGCCTCGCGAGCTCGGCCGGCTCGACCGAGACGCGATCGAGCGGGTGCGGGGCGAGGCGACCCTGGACGTGCGCGACCCCGACGAGCTCCACGACGTGCTCCTGGCCCTCGTCGCCGCCCGGCCGCGGCACGAGTGGGCCGGGCATTTCGAAGCCCTCGCGAGCGCAGGCCGCTCTTTCGAGGTTCACCGTCCTGGCCCGACAGACGTCCTGTGGGCGGCCACCGAACGCCGGAGCGACCTCGAGACCCTCTTTCCAGGCGCCCGGTTCGTACCCGATTATCCGACCCCGCCCCGCCTCGCTCCTGGGCGGGATTCGGTGACGGCCGACGACGCGGCGGTGGTCCTCGTTCGGGGCCATCTCGACGTCTCCGGTCCGGTCACCGTGGACGACCTCGCCGCGGCCACCGGCCTGTTGCCGGCCTCGGTCATCATCGCCCTC